>JANNVY010000243.1:0-3747 GCA_031408375.1 Pseudomonadota bacterium
CGCCGCCGCGCTGGCGGCCGATCCGATCGGGCCGGTTGGTTTCAGCCCGACGACGAACACGCGGACCACCGCCACGCCGGGCTCGACGGCCGGCGCCAGGGTGAAGCGCTCGCTGATCTCGAAGCAGACCTGCCGGTCCACTTCCCGCAATAGTTGGCGACGTTCGGCCTCGGAGAAGGCCTGACCGGCGTCAGGAGTCATGACTGCGGGCTCGATGATGACACTCTCGATGGCGTCGGAAGCGCGATCGTCGCGGCGCTGGCTGACGACGGCCCGCAAGGACTGTCCTGGCGCTGCAGCCCCTTCATAGGATGTAAGGAGCCCCGATTGGGCGGTCGGCGTGGTCTGGCAGGCGCCCAACGCCAACGCGCCGAGGAACGCCAGGACGCCTGGGGCTCGATTGAACATTTCCATCTCGCGGCATGAACTGACGTCCTGAGGCTGGACGTCTGGACCTCTACGCGCAGCCCATCCCTTCGGATCCCCCCGCCAGGCCTGATCGATCCCACAGTGGCGCAACGAAGGGCTTTTCGTCAGACGGCGTTGACTTCGCGGGCGTCATGCGTATGTTCCGCGCTCCAAATTTCGCGCGGCTTTCGGCCGTTCCAACAGGTATGCCCCGATGGCCAAGCCCGCTTCAATCAAGATTCGCCTGAACTCCTCAGCCGACACCGGCTTCTTCTACGTGACCAAGAAGAATGCCCGCACCAAGACCGACAAGCTCGTGCTGAAGAAGTACGACCCCGTCGTGCGCAAGCACGTCGAGTTCAAGGAAGGCAAGATCAAGTAAGCATCGCCCACCAGCGATTCTGAACGCCAGACGCCCGGGTTCGCCCGGGCGTTTTGCGTTTTGGGCTAGGCGGCCCGCGCGATCACCCGGTTGCGCCCCGCGGCCTTGGCCTCGTAGAGCGCCGCGTCGGCGCGCTTGAGCAACTTGTCGGGCGAGTCGCCCTCGCCGACCGTGGCGGCCACTCCGATGGAGATGGTGACGCTGAGGCTTTCGCGGCCGCCCGAAACCCGGAACGGCGCGCTGCCCACGTGCAACCGGATGCGTTCGGCGATGCGCTGGGCGTCCTCGATTCGGGTGTCGGGCATGATCACCGCGAACTCCTCGCCCCCGAACCGGCACGGCAGGTCGATGGCGCGGACGTTGGTGGCCAGGCGCACGGAGAACTCGCGCAGCACCTCGTCGCCGACGTCGTGGCCGAAGCCATCGTTGACCAGCTTGAAGTGGTCGAGGTCGATGAGCAGGGCCGAGACCGGCTCGCCGCCCTGGCGCGAGCGATCCACCAGCGCCTTCAGCTGGCCGAACATGTAGCGCCGGTTGTGGAGGCCCGTGAGCTGGTCGGTGACCGCCATTTCCAGTGAGTGGTCGAGATTGGTGCGCAGGAAGTCGGTGTAGCGCTTGCGCTTGATCTGGGTACGGACGCGGGCGGCCAGCTCCTGCGGATCGACCGGGCGGGCGAGGACATCGTTCACGCCCAGCTCGAGCGCCTTGACCACGCGGGCGCGGTCATCGACGTCGACGATGGCCAGGATCGGCAGGTGGCGCGATTGCTCGTCCGACCGCACCTGGGCCGCCAGCCGAAGGCCGTCAAAGGTCTTGGCGCAGGCGTTGACGATGAGCAGGTCGACCGGACCCCGGGCGCTGAGCAGGGCCTTCTCGGGCTCGGTCTCGATCACCGGGCGATGCTCGACCGAAAGCTCGGCGGCGATTCGCTGGGCCTGGCGTTCCTGGTCGTCGACGATCAGGACGCGGCCGCCCGTGGCGGCCAAGCGCGAGGCGACGCCCTCGATGGCGCCCAGCTTGCGGCCGGACGCCTCGCGCTGGCGAAGTTCGTCGATAACCAGCTTGAGCCGGGTCAGAGACTTCACGCGGCTGAACAGGAACAGGTCGTCCAGCGGCTTGGTGAGGAATTCATCGGCGCCGGCGTCGAGCCCGGCGATGCGGTCCTGGCGGCCGTCGAGCGCAGTGACGAGGACGACCGGGATGTGGCGGGTGGCCGCGTCGTCCTTGAGACGGCGGCAGACCTCAAACCCGTCCATGCCCGGCATCATGACATCGAGCAGGATGATGTCGGGCTGTTCGCGTGCGGCGGCAGCCAGGGCCGAGGGACCGTCAGTCGCGGTCAGGACCTCGTAGTACTCGGCGGAAAGCTTGGCTTCGAGCAGGCGGACGTTGGCGTCAACGTCATCGACGACCAGAATGCGTGCGGTCATCGATCCAGCCTCACCCCAGATATTTGCGGACAGTGTCGAGGAAGTGCATCACCGAGATCGGCTTGGAGATGTAGGCCTCACAGCCGCCCTCCCGGATCCGCTCTTCATCGCCCTTCATGGCGAAGGCAGTCACCGCCACCACCGGGATGTGGGCGAGCTCGTCGTCTTCCTTCAGCCACTTGGTGACCTCGAGACCCGAGATCTCCGGAAGCTGGATGTCCATCAGGATCAGGTCCGGACGGTGTTCGCGGGCGAGGGCCAGGGCGGCCAGACCTTCGCGCGTTTGCAAGGTCTCGTAGCCCTGGGCGTCGAGCAGATCATGAAAGAGCTTCATGTTCAGCTCGTTATCCTCGACGATGAGGACCTTCTTCGACATCATCACCGAACCGATCTTCCCCGACTGGGCGTGGTGGCCGCGAACGGTCCAACGCCTCTTGAGGCACCCGTTGTCGCACCATGTTCTTAAGGTCGAGTGAAGCGCAACGCCGCGTTTTGTAAGGATTTCAGCAAGGTTTGGGTCTTGAAGGCCATCTGCCGCGATTGTCTGTGGACCGGTGACGAGCAGCCCAGGCGCTGTGCGCAGTGCGCCTCGCCGCGCATGGTCCGTCATGACGAACTGGACCAGCTGACCATCGCCCACATGGACTGCGACGCCTTCTACGCCTCGGTGGAGAAGCGCGACCGGCCCGAACTGCGCGATCGGCCGGTGCTGGTCGGCGGCGGCAAGCGCGGGGTGGTCTCGGCCGCCTGTTACGTGGCGCGCCAGTACGGGGTGAAGTCGGCCATGCCGATGTTCAAGGCGCTGAAGGCCTGCCCCGACGCGGTCGTCATCAAGCCGGACTTCTCGAAATATGTGCCGGTGTCGAAGCAGGTGTTCGAGGTGCTGCGCAGCCTGACGCCACTGGTTCAGACCCTGTCTCTGGACGAAGCCTGGATGGACCTGTCGGGGACCGAGCGGCTGAACGGCGGACCGCCTGCCCTGCAGTTGGTGAAGGCTCAGCGACGGATCGAGGACCAGACCGGCCTGACCGTCTCCATCGGCCTGGCCCCCAACAAGTTCCTGGCCAAGATCGCGTCGGAGATGGACAAGCCGCGCGGCTTCTCGGTGATCGGCGCAGCCGAGGCCCAAGCATTCCTCGCCGACAAGCCCGTGTCGATCATCCCCGGCGTCGGGCCGGCGTTTGCGAAGTCGCTCAATGCCTCGGGCTACGTCACCGTCGGCGATATCGCCCGCGCGGACCTGAAGGCGCTGGCGGCGGAATTCGGCTACCACGGCCTTCGCCTGCACCGCCTCGCCCACGGCCGTGACAGCCGCCCGGTCGATCCCGAGGGCGAGCGCAAGGGGATGAGCGCCGAGACCACCTTCTTCGAGGACGTCTCGGACCTGAAGGCGCTGGAGGACGAGCTCTGGCCGCTGTGCGACAAGCTGGCCGGCAAGGCGCGGCGTATCGGCGTGTCCAGCCGCGTGGTGGTGCTGAAACTGCGCACGACGGACTTCAAGATCATGACCCGGCGGCGGACCCTGGC
>JANNVY010000244.1:0-3300 GCA_031408375.1 Pseudomonadota bacterium
CGGGTCACGTCGATGCCGACGACCGTGCCGTTGTGCCAGGCGCGCATGATGTCGGCCGGGAAAGAGCGCATCACCGCCCCGTCCACCAGCACGCCGCCGTCCATGATCACGGGCGGCAGGATGCCCGGCAGCGAGATCGAGGCCCGGAGCGCCTGACGCAGCGAGCCGCGCTTGTGCAGGTGGTAGCTGCCGGTCGTCAGGTTGGACGAGACGCAGAAGAACGGCGTCGGCAGGTCCTCGATCAGCACCTCGCCGAAGTGCTCCTCCAGCCGCGCGTCGACTTTCTTGCCCTTGGTCATGGCCAGGATCGGGAAGGCGATGTCGTCCAGCGGGTTGGTGTCGACGAAAGCCTTGTGCATCCGCCGGTCCATCTCCTCCTGGTCCCAACCGATGGCCAGGCCGGCCGCGATGGTCGCCCCCATGGAGGCGGCGCCGAAGAAGTCGAACGGCGCCTTGGCGTCCTTGAGCGCCTGGACCGCGCCGATGTGGGCGAAGGCCCGCGCGCCGCCGCCCGACAGCACCAACCCCACCGACGTCCCGGTGATGATCCGCGCGATCCGCGCCGCGTCGGGGCGGTGGCCGCCCTTCACGTGGAACCAGCGGGCCGGGTTGATCGCATCCAGCCAGCGCGCCGTGCCGGTCGGTTTGTCCTGGCTGGGCTTGCGGATCAGGATCAGGTCGATCAGCCGGTGCTCTTCCAGGGCGTCGGCGTCCCACCACTGGGCCGGCGGCGGATCGCCCTCGAGCCGGCCGACGAGGAACAGCCGGTCGACCTGGCGTGAGCACAGCCGCGCCCAGTTCACCTCTTCGCTCTCGGCCGTGTAGATGACGAAATCGTGGGTCTGTTCGACGGTCGAGAACCAGCTGGCCGCCGAGCGCAGGGCCGTCGAATCCACCACCCTCACCGAGAAGCCCAGCCCCGCCACCTCGGCCTCGACCAGGTCGACGAAGGGCCGGATGGCGCGCTCCGAAATGCCGATGAGCCCGAACACAGCCGGCTCCGACAGCTGGCCTCCGCCGGCGGGCGTGCGGGCGCGGCGGATCATCAGCCGCGCCAGTTCCGTCATCACTTCCGGATAGTCCCGCGCCGCCTTGAAGAAGCTCTCGCGGGGCAGGGCCAGGATCTCGGAGTCCCTGAGCGCTACCACCGTCGAGGTGTGGGCGGTGCCGGCGATCATGGCCATTTCGCCGACCGGCTCCCCCGGTGTCACCACCCCCAGGAACTGGCTCTCGCGGCCCTCTTCGCGGCGGAACACGCCCAGGCGTCCGGCCCGCAGCAGGTAGAGGGTCTCGGCCTCGTCACCGGCCGAGAACAGCCGCCCGCCGCCGGGCAGCAGGAACCAGCTGGCCTCGCTGGCCGCGCTCGTCTCGAAGATGCGAGCGAGGGTATTTTCCAGGGTGTCGGGCGACTTGCGACGGGCCATCGCCGGGGACTGTAGAGCTAACGGGGAGTCGGTCAAAAGGGTTGTTTCGGGCTGCGACCGAGCCGTGTTCCCGCTTCCCCCTCTGGCCTGCCCGCGCTAATCCACCCGCATGCCCAAGCTGAAGTCCTCGATCGATCCGAACTCCGAAACCTTCCGCGACCTGCGCGCCTACAATGAGGGGCTGGTCGAGGAGCTGAAAGCCAAGGTGGCCCGGACCGGCCTGGGCGGGTCGGAGGCCTCGCGCACCCGCCACGTCGGCCGCGGCAAGCTTTTGACCCGCGACCGCGTCGAGCGCCTGCTCGATCCCGGCGCGCCGTTCCTCGAGCTGAGCCAGCTCGCCGCCAACGGCATGTACGACGACGAGGCGCCGGGCGCGGGCATGATCACCGGCGTCGGCCGGGTGGCCGGGCGCGAGTGCGTGATCGTCGCCAATGACCCGACGGTGAAGGGCGGCGCCTACTTCCCCATGACGGTGAAAAAGCACCTGCGGGCCCAGGAAGTGGCGCTGGAGAACCGGCTGCCCTGCATCTACCTGGTGGATTCCGGCGGCGCGAACCTGCCGCACCAGGCCGAGGTCTTCCCCGACCGCGACCACTTCGGCCGCATCTTCTACAACCAGGCCCGCATGTCGGCGAAAGGCATCGCCCAGATCGCCTGCGTCATGGGCTCGTGCACCGCCGGCGGCGCCTACGTCCCGGCGATGAGCGACGAAACCATCATCGTGCGCAATCAGGGCACCATCTTCCTGGCCGGCCCGCCGCTGGTGAAGGCCGCCACCGGCGAGGTGATCTCGGCTGAGGACCTAGGCGGCGCCGAGGTGCATGGCCGCAAGTCCGGCGTGGTCGACCATGTGGCCGAGAACGACGAGCACGCGCTGGAAATCGTGCGTTCGATCGTCGGCAACCTGAACACGGTCAAGCATCACGCGCTGGACGTCCGCGAACCGCGCGAGCCGCTGTTCGACCCTTCCGAAATCTATGGCGTCGTGCCCAAGGACGTGCGTGCCCCCTATGACGTGCGCGAGATCATCGCCCGGGTCGTTGACGGCTCGGAGTTCGACGAATTCAAGCCGCTCTACGGCCCGACCCTGGTCACCGGCTTCGCGCGCATCTGGGGCTATCCGGTCGCCATTCTGGCCAACAACGGGGTGCTGTTCTCGGAGAGCGCGTTGAAGGGGGCTCATTTCCTCGAACTGGCCTGCAAGCGGAAGATCCCGCTGGTCTTCCTGCAGAACATCAGCGGCTTCATGGTCGGCGGGAAATACGAGGCGGGCGGGATCGCCAAGGACGGCGCCAAGATGGTCACCGCCGTCGCGTCGGCCGAGGTGCCCAAGTTCACCGTCCTGATCGGCGGCAGCTTCGGCGCCGGCAACTACGGCATGTGCGGCCGCGCCTACGGCCCCCGCTTCCTGTTCACCTGGCCCAACAGCCGCATCTCGGTCATGGGTGGCGAACAGGCCGCCGCCGTGCTGGCGACCGTCAAGCGCGACGGCATCGAGGGCAAGGGCGGGGAATGGTCGGCGGCGGAAGAGACCGCTTTCAAGGACCCGATCCGCGAAGGCTATGAACGCGAAGGCAACCCGTACTTCGCCACGGCCCGCATGTGGGACGACGGAGTGATCGACCCGGCCCAGACGCGGGATGTGCTGGGGTTGGCGATCAGCGCCTCGCTCAACGCGCCGATCCAGGAGACCACGTTCGGCGTGTTCC
The DNA here is from genome assembly GCA_031408375.1 of Pseudomonadota bacterium. Lineage (GTDB taxonomy): Bacteria > Pseudomonadota > Alphaproteobacteria > Caulobacterales > Caulobacteraceae > JAEZEZ01. The sequence continues at coordinate 3,134 of JANNVY010000244.1, forward strand.
GGATGTAGGGCTGCCGCTCGAGGATGACGGATAGGTGAGGTCAGAGGGCGAAAGAAGCTCGCCTCGCCGTGCGGCGTTCTGCTAACCCTCCGGCAGGTACGGAGCTCCCCCATGTCCGACATCCCCACCAGCGACCTTCCCAACAACGCCATCTCCGACGGCCTGGT
>JANNVY010000245.1:0-3801 GCA_031408375.1 Pseudomonadota bacterium
GCTGGCCGAAGTTCGCCCGGGCGTCAGCCATAACCTCGTCGTTCCCGGCGCGACCTACAGCAGTGACGGCGCAGGCCTCGTCACCCTGGCGGCCACGCGCCTTCCGTTCGGTGACGGCTACCGCTGGCCCACCATGCCCAAGCGCTGGGCCTCCTGGCTGACGTCGCTGAAGCCGTCCATCATCGAGGCGGGCGACCCCTACACCCCCGGTCAGGCCGCCATCGAGGCGGGCCAGCGCACCGGATGCCCGGTGGTCGGCTTCTGCCACTCCGATCCCGCCGCCCTGGCGGCCCTTCACTTCGGCGAATGGGCCAAGAAGCCGGTTGAGAAGCGTTGGGCCAAGCTGTTTAAACAGTTCGACAAGGTCGTCGCTCCTTCGGCCTTCATCGCCCGCCGCCTGGAAGAGGCCGGGGTGGGCGAGGTGTTCGTGCGCCCCCTGGGCGTCGAGGTCGACACCTTCCATCCGGACCGGCGCGACCGCGACTGGCTGGTCAAGCGGCTGGGTGTGAGTTCCGACACGCGAATTCTCGTTTTTGCGGGCCGACCGGCGCGCGAGAAGAACATCGGCCAGCCAGGCCCGCTTGGCGCTGAGATACCGCTTCACCCCGCCGGAACGCGGGGCATAGAGCATGGTCGTGTCAACCAGCTTGGGGCGTGGGTCCCCAGCCGCCTGGCGGATGGTCCGCAGGGTCGTCTGGACTTCTGGATCCAGGCCAGGGAGGAAACCGATTCCGGTTTCCCGAACGTCGTAGGTCATTCTTCGCTCCAGCTTCGCCGAGACCCAACGCGCGGGATCGCGTCTGGTGGCCAGATGGTTAAGCTGGGCGGCATTTAGTCCGTCGCGAGACGCTTCGCTAGTCGTCACGCTCCCTGGGGGATACGCCGGACCCGGCGCCGCGCCGCGCCAGGGCCTCGCGCAACAGCACCTCGACCTGGGCGTTGACGCTGCGAAGCTCGGCAGCAGCCAGCCGTTCGACAGCGGCCAGCACGCCCGGACTGATCCGCATAAGGAAAGCCTTGCGAGGGTTGGCGGCCATGACCCCCGCCCTAGCTGTACAGAGTGCCCGTGTTCACCACCGGCTGCGCGTCACGGTCGCCGCATAGAACGACCAGCAGGTTGGAGACCATGGCGGCCTTGCGCTCGTTATCCAGCTCTACGACCCCACGCTCGCTGAGCGACTGCAGCGCGGTCTCGACCATGCCCACGGCGCCCAGGACGATCAGGCGGCGGGCGGCCAGGATGGCTTCGGCCTGTTGGCGACGCAGCATGGCGCCGGCGATTTCGGGGGCGTAGGCCAAGTGGGCCAGACGGACCTCGTCGATGACCAGGCCGGCGGTGGCGACCCGCTCCTGGAGCTCTTCGCGCAGGCGGTCGGCGACCAGTTCGGCCTCGGCCCGCAGGGTCGGCTCATGCTCCTCGCCGTGGTCGTAGGCATAGTGGCTGGCGATGGCGCGCAGGCCCGAGTCGATTTGGATGTTCACGTAGACGGCATAGTCCTCGACGTCGAAGGTCGCCTGGGCCGAATCCTGGACGCGCCAGACCACATTGGCGGCGATCTCTATCGGATTGCCGCGCTTGTCGTTCACCTTCAGCTTGTCGGAGGTGACGTTGCGCACCCGCATCGACAGCTTCTTGCGAGAAAACCACGGGATCACCCAGCGTAGGCCAGTCGTGCGGTCGGTTCCCTTGTAGTTTCCGAACAGGGTGATGACGACAGCCTGATTGGGCTGGACGGTGTAGAGGCCGCACAACAAGAAGCTCGCGACGACGATCACCAGCACACCCCAGACGATCAGGATATCGTTGTCTGCGCGGCCGCCCTGGACCATCATCCAGGCCGCCCCGCCGTAGCCCAGCAAGGACAAGAGCAGCATCAGCACGCCATTCGAAGTCGAGGCGGGACGCTCGGCGGTGGCGTTGAGGTTTTGGGTCGTGGTCATGGCCTGGTTCTCCGAAGCGATATGATAATGATATCACTATGATCTCAAATATGGCAATAGAGGCGCCTGCGGTACGTCGGCCCGGAATGCGTCCCGTGAGGCCCGCAAACGCATAATTCGCCTTGCATTCGCCTCAAAATCGGGAAACTTGGGGGTTGGTCTCGAAGTCGGTAAAGGCCGACGGCGGGAGAGGTGCGTCGGGTCAGCTGACCGGGGATTTGCTCAATGCGTAAGATGTTCCTCACTGCCGTTGCGCTGGCCCCGCTCTGCCTCGCGGCGACGGCCCATGCCGAGACGGTGATTTCGGCCAAGCGCACGACCCCGATCACAACGGCGACCGCCGCCAACGGAGCGCCCGACTCCATTCGCATCGCTGAGGGCGGTTCCGTGGAAGTGACGAGCGGCGCGGCCGTCACGGTCAACAGCAATAACAACGTTATCAACGAGGGCGGGATCACCCTGAAGAATCCCGCCGACGGTTCGACGGGCATCCTCGTCGCACCAGGGGCGGTGGCCGACATTACCAACGACGGCAGCATCATCATCGACGATGACTACGATCCGACCGACACAGACAAGGACGGCGACCTCGACGGGGCCTTCGCGGAAGGGACAAACCAGCGAGGAGTCTGGATTCAGGGCGCCCTCACCGGCGACTTCCTGAACACCAAGACCGCTCTGATTGCAGTCGATGGCAACGACTCCTATGGCATCGTGGTCGATGGAACGCTTACGGGTGATTTCACCAACAACGGTGCGATCCGGGTCGTTGGTGACGATAGCTACGCGGTTCTGTTGAACGGCGACGTCAACGGCGACGTCAGCCTCGGCGGCCAGATTGCGTCGATCGGCGAGAATTCGATCGCTATCGGGGTGGCCGGCGACATCAACGGCGCCCTTAACATTTCGAGTACGGTCACCGCCACCGGCTATCGTTACACTCAGCGGCCAGGCGACGCGCAGGTCCTGGAACCCGATGACCTCCTCCAGGGCGGCCCGGCGGTCTGGATCGCCGGCAATATCACCGGCGGGGTCCTCTTTGACCGGACGCCTGAAGATCTCGACGCCAATGACACTGACGAAGACAACGACGGGATCCCCGACGCGGAAGAGACTACCGCCCAGATCACCTCGATAGGCGGCCAGCCGGCGATCCGGATAGGCTCCACCACGTCAAACATCGTGCTGGGGGAAGTCGGTACCGGCGACTTTGCCTACGGCTTCGTCCTGAGGGGCAACGCGACCGCCGGCGGCATTTATGACCACATCGCCGCGACTGCCATTGAACTCGGCATGACCGGCGGGATGGACGTCCAGATCAACGGCGGCGTTCGCATGGACGACGGCCTGGTCACGGCATCCGCCCTCGACGCCGACTCCATCGCACTCTTGCTCCGCGACGGCGTGACTACGCCGACGATCTACAATGGCGCCGGCGTGTCGTCGGTGATGATTGGCGACGAGGCCCACGACGCCTTCGGCCTGTTGATTGAAGCCGGTGCGGATGTTCAGTCGATCACCAACGCCGGAATCATTACCGCCACGGTGGGCGGCGAAGCCGGTGACGCTTACGCGATCGTGGATCGTTCAGGCGCCATTGGCCTGGTCACCAACACCGGCTCCATCGTCGCGGCAATCATCGCAACCGATGACGCGGACGACACGGATGACGACAACCTCGACTCCAGCGACGAAGTGATTAACGGCTCGACAGTCGCCATTGACCTGTCGGCCAACACCTTGGGAGCCGTCATTCGCCAAATGGGGCTCAGCGACGGCGATGATCTGGGCGATGGCGTCGCCGACAACGATGCCGATAATGACGGCGTCGATGACGCGGACGAACCGACGATCATCGGC
>JANNVY010000246.1:0-4814 GCA_031408375.1 Pseudomonadota bacterium
CGCGGACACAGCTATCCTGCTGTCGATCTTTCCCCCGAAGGCGTTGGCCAGGGTGCGTCCGGTGGCGGCGGCGGACTATTTCCTGACCAATCCGGCGCTCAGCTGGTTCGCGCGGCGCATGATAGGGATCACGCCGATCTCGCGCGCCGTGGCCCGGGGCGAGGATATTCTGCAGCCCGCCCGCGACGCGCTGGCGCGCGGCGACATCGTGGTGGTCTTTCCCGAAGGCTCGCGCGGCAGGCCCGAGGAGATGGGGCCGCTGAAGGCCGGAGTGGCGCGCCTGGCCGAAGCCTTCCCCGATGCGCCGGTGATCCCCGTGTGGCTGCAAGGCGCCGGGCGGGTGCTGCCCAAGGGGGCCTTCATTCCGGTGCCCATGAACTGCTGCGTGCTGGTGGGCGAGCCGCTGCACTGGACCGGCGAGCGGCAGGTGTTCATGAACAGCCTGAAGGACGCTCTGGCGGCATTGGGCGCCGAGGCGCCGCCGCTTCGGTGGCGGGACGCCCGGGTTGGCGACGACGGGAACAGCGAGGACCGCGCGTGAGGATCGTTTCAGGCCGCTTCAAGGGCCGCACCCTGCATACGCCGCCGGGAGAGGTCACGCGGCCGACCTCCGACCGCGCACGCCAGGCGGTGTTCAACATCCTGGAGCACGCCCCCTGGTCCGCCGGCCTGCACGACGCGCGCGTCATCGACCTGTTCGCCGGGTCCGGGGCGCTTGGCCTGGAGGCGATGTCGCGCGGCGCGGGCTTCTGCCTGTTCGTGGAAACCGACGAGGCCGCTCGCGGCGCCATCCGCGAGAACACCGATGCGCTCGGCGTCATGGGCGCGGCCCGGGTCCACCGTCGCGACGCCACCGACCTAGGGGTGCGGCCCGGATCGGACGGCGAGGCCTTCGACCTGGCCTTCCTCGATCCGCCCTATCGCGGGGGCCTGGGGGAGGTCGCGCTGGCAAAACTGGCTGAGGGCAACTGGCTCAAGCCTGGCGCCATCTGCGTGTTCGAGCGCGGAACCGGCGAGGATGCGTTCAGCGTCGTGGGGTTCGAAGCGTTGGACGCGCGCAAATACGGCGCGGCGACGGTGCATTTCCTGAGGTACGTGCCTCTGTAAGAACCGTCGCGGCGGCGGGACTTGATCTCCAAACGCTCGCTTTGGAGACGCCCCATGACCGACCTCGCCCAATCCTCCGCCACACCGCCCAAGCGCAAGGGCTCGAAGATCATGTGGGTGATCTCCGGCATCCTGGCCGTGATCGCCGTCGCGGCCATCGTCACCACCGTGATCGGCTTCCAGATGAAGCTCGAGAAGCCTGTCCTGATCGGGATGCTGACCGTTGTCGGGCTCAGTCTCGAGGGCCTGATGTGGACCGTCGCGGCCTCCATCGGGGTGACCGTGTTCGAGACCCGCAAGCGCATCTGGCGCTTCCTGACCGGCCGGGGCTGGACCCAGGGCTAGGCCCTTCCCCTCGCGCCCGCGCGAAGGCCTCCCCGCCCGCGAAGGGGCGGGGAGGCCCTGCCGGGGTCAAGACTACCAGCGGCGCTGGTCGGTCCTGTTGTCGAGCTGGGGGCGAAGCGCCGCCAGCCCGTCGCGGGTGATGAAGTAGGGCCCGCCGCAGCGGCTGAGGATCAGCCTGCGCCGCTTGAGCTTCTTCCAGACACCGAGGCTGCAGTCGGTGAGCGTCCAACCCTCGCGGGTCAGACATTCCGCCGTCAGCACCCGGCCGTCGGGATCCTTCTCCAGCACGATGCGCCCGCCTTGAGCGAGCGCGTGGAGCGTCCGCTGCTCCGCGCGTGAGACATTCATGGGAAGTCCGATGATTGGCCATGGGAAGGCCGGCTCGCGCGCAGGGGCGACGCGAGGCGGCGAAGGCCTTCGGATCAGGACGACTTGAGGGTCGCGCGACCCGTGGCCACCCTAGGCGGCAATCTCGGACATAGGCTCACTTCGAGCGGAAAGGGCGGCCCCTATAGCGCGGGACCGCCGTCCGGGCCAAGCCCGTTAGTAGGCCGGATTGTGCTTTTCGACGAAGCTGACCATGGCCTGCAACATGGCCAGCCGGGTCTCGCTGCGCGACAGCCAGTGGTCCTCGCCGGCCAGCTCGACGTACTCGACCGGCTTGCCCGCAGAGCCTAGCGCCCGATGCATGGCGCGGCTCTGGTCGACCGGAACGACTGTGTCGTCCTTGCCGTGGATCAGCAGGATTGGCGCGCCGGCCCGGGCTGCGGCTCGAGCCGGGGACACGGCGTCGAGGCGCGCGTCGCCGCCGTCCGCGACACCGAGGTTGCGCAGCCACAGCCGCATGCTGGTGTTGCCCCGGCCGCTGCGCTGGCCCATCCAGCCGGTCATGGCGCGCAGGTCGGTGACCCCGCCCCAGGAAGCGGCGCAGCGATAGACGCCCTGCTGGAGGGTGACACTCGCCAGCGCCGCATAGCCGCCGTAGCTGGCGCCCACGATACAGGCGCGGGCCGGATCGATGACGCCCTGGCGGGCGAGCTCGGTGACGCCGTCGGAGATGTCGGTCTGCATCGCCCGGCCCCACTGGCCGTAAGAGGCGCGCTCGAACGCCGGGCCGTAGCCCAGGGTGCCGCGGAAATTGGGCTGGAACACCGCATAGCCGCGGGCGGCGAAGGCCTGGGCCCACCAGTCGAAGCCCGGCTTGTCGCGCTCGGAGATGGGGCCGCCGTGGGGCATGACGATCAGCGGCAGGCCCTTGGCTTCACGGCCGGGCGGCAGGGTGAGCACGCCGTCCAGCTTCAGGCCGTCGCCGGCGGCGTAGCTGACCATTCGGGTAGGGCCGACCATCGCCGGCTCGATGGCCGGGTAGCGGCGGCCCAGCGGCTTGGCGCCGCCGGTGGCGATGTCGACGGTCCAGTAGGTGCCGGAATCGTCACCGGCATCAGTCAGCACGATCATGGCGCCGAGGTCGGCGGTGGCGTCCAGGAGGACCGCCTCATAGCCGGGGAAGGCCTTGCGCGCGCCCTTCCACCGGGCCTGCATTCGCGGGTCGAAGTACTGGGCGCGATCGCCGTCCCACAGGCGCAGGCCGATCAGCAGGCCGGCGTCGTTGCGGAGCGTGCTGGAGAAATTGACCCCTTCGCCGATCGCCTGCGGCGGGCGCGAGCCGTCGACGGTCATCTCCGTGTAGTGGTCGCCGTCATCGCGCTCCTCGCCGACCAACACCGTGTCGTAGGTGCGGCCAAAGCCGGCCAGCCAGATCTCGCCCATCCGTGCGCGACGCGCCAGCAGCACCCGGTCGGTCTCGCCAATCAGCAGCTTCCATTCGCCGGTCTGGCTGTCGCGCACGGTGCGGGCCGCGACCTGGCCGTCCTGGCCAATCAGCCAGGAGGTGTAGTGGTCGTCCTGGCGGTCGATCTCGATCCGGTCGCCGGTCTCCAGGTCGACGCGATAGAGCGCCAGCGGATCGTACTGCGTCTGCAGCCCGGCCCAGAAACCGTACCATTTGCCGCCGATCTGGCGCAGGCCGTAGTAGCCCAGCTCGGCCACCGGCCGGCCGCCGTCGCCGCGCAGGACGAAGAACTGTTTGCCGGTGACCAAGTTGATCTGCAGCGTCGCGCTGGCCTCGGCGCGGTGGCCGCCGCTGTCCAGGCCGACCCACTTGGTCTCGCGCTTGGTGACCAGCAGGTGGTCCTCGCCGGCCCAGTCGATGTCCTCGATCTTGACGTCCCCGACGGGGGCGCTGACGATGGGCATGCCGCCCGCGACATTGCCCACGATCAGCTTGCGCGTCTCGCCGGCCACGGCGATAGCGGCGTAGCGTTTGCCCGACGGCGAGAGGCTGACGTACTCCACCGCCGGCAGATGGCCGTAGGCTTCCAGAGGAGCGACCGGCGGGCGGGGTTGGGCCTGGGCCGAGGCGGCTAGCACGCCGACCAGCAGCACCGCGCAAAGGCGGACGAAAACGCGAACCATGGACTTACCCCCGAAACTCGGGGGCGATCTTGCAAGTCCGGGTTGTCAGGTCAATGCGCAGCTACCGCCGCCCGAACAGGCGCTCGATGTCAGCCAGCTTCAGCTCGACATAGGTCGGGCGGCCGTGGTTGCACTGGCCGGAGTGGGGCGTGGCCTCCATCTGGCGCAGCAGGGCGTTCATTTCCGCGGCGGTCAGGCGGCGGCCGGCGCGGACCGAGCCGTGGCAGGCCATGGTCGAGCAGACCTCGGCCATGCGCTCCTTCAGCGCGTGGGCGGCGCCGTGCTCTGCCAGATCGTCGGCGATATCGCGCACCAGCCCCTTGGCGTCGGTATCGCCCAGCAGGGCGGGAGTCTCGCGCACCAGCACGGCGGAGCCGCCGAAGGCCTCGATGACCAGGCCCATCTCGGCCAGCTCGGCGGCGGCGGCGAGGACGCGTTCGGTGTCGGACGGGTCGAGGTCGACGACCTCGGGCACCAGCAGGGCCTGGCGGGTGACTCCGCCCTCAGCCATCTGGACCTTCATGCGCTCGTAGACGAGGCGCTCGTGGGCGGCGTGCTGGTCGACCACGACGATGCCGTCGCGGGTCTGGGCGACGATGTAGGTCTCGTGCACCTGGGCGCGCGCGGCGCCCAGCGGATAATCGACGGGGTCCACGACCTGGGCGCCGGGATGCGGCGGCTCGGAAAGGCCTTCGTGAGCGGGGGCGGGATCAAAGCGGGCGTCGGGCTCGGCCAGGCCGGCGATGACGCCTTGCAGGCCCTGCATGGAGGCCCGGCTCCAGCCGCCCGGGCCGGGGGAGCGCCAGCCGCCCGGGGGCGGCACAGCCTCGGTGCGGAACCCGCCCAGCGCCGCGGACGCGACCGTGGTCGAGGCGCGGTGGCCGGCG
>JANNVY010000247.1:0-11754 GCA_031408375.1 Pseudomonadota bacterium
GAAGCGGTCGAGATCGACGCCACGGTTGATGGTCACGACCTTCTCGGGGTCCAGCCGGTGTTCGGCGAGCAAGTGGTCGCGGGTGAAGGCGGAGTTGGCGATGGTCAGCCGCCCGCGCGTCATCACGGCATTGTACCAGCGCTTGATCGTCGACTTCGCCTTGTAGATGCCGTGGTAGGTGGCGATCCAGGGGATGCCGGTCAGGAACGACGCCAGCCAGACGCTGAACGCCGGCGCGCGCGAGCGCACATGCAAGAGGTCGACGTCCTCGCGCCGCGCCAGCACCGCCAGCCGCCAGCCGTTCACGATCACGAGCAGGGGGTTCTTGGTGTTGACCGGCATGGCAACGAATTCGCCGCCCGCTGCCTCCAGCTCTGCGACCAGCCGTCCGCCGGTCGTGGCCACCAGCGCCCGGCCGCCGGTCTCGACCACGGCCGTGGCCACCTCCACCGCCGAACGCTCCGCCCCGCCGGCGCCGAGATCGGGGATGACTTGCAGGACGGTCAGTTTCTTGGGAGCCATGCGCTTGGATTAGCCGAATCCGGGACCTGCCGCCAATGACCGAACGATCTGGCTTCCTCGATCATGATGGCGAACGGCTCGCCTGGCGAAGGATCGACGGGTCAGGCCCGACCGTGGTCTGGCTGGGCGGGTTTCGCTCCGACATGACCGGAACCAAGGCCCAGGCCCTGGCCGACGCGGCGACGGCGGACGGTTGGTCCTTCATGCGCTTCGACTATTCCGCCCACGGCGCCTCGTCAGGCGACTGGCTGGATGCCACCATAGGGCGGTGGCGGTCAGATGCGCTGGCGATTATCGACGCCCTTACAGACGGGCCGTTGGTGCTGGTCGGATCTTCCATGGGCGGCTGGATGGCGTGCCTGGTGGGTATAGCCCGGCCCGCCCGGCTACACGCGCTCGTCCTCATCGCCCCGGCGGCGGATTTCATCGAACGGCTGATGCGGCCCGGACTAAAAACCGAAGCCTTGCGCGAGCTTGAGCTCAATGGCGTCTGGATGCAGCCCCACGACTTCGACGGTCCCTACGCCATCACCCAACGCTTCCTCGACGAGGGTCGCGATCACTCAATTTTGGAGTGCAGCGTCCGAGTCACTTGCCCTGTTCGTATTCTCCAGGGCCAGCGCGATGAGTCGGTGCCCTGGGAGCATGCGCTCAAGTTGGCAGGCGCTCTCGAGAGCGCCGATGTAGTTTTCACGCTGATCAAGGCGGGCGATCATCGTCTGTCCACGCCACAAGACATCGCTCGCCTCATCGCTACCGTGGAGGAGGTGCGAAAGTGACGGACACGGCCCGAAATTGCTAGAATCCCTGAAGTCTACGCCCTACCCCAATGCCGCCGAACGGCGCTAAGGTGGCGGGGCAATTTTCTGGGTGGCGTCATGCGGGTCCTGGTTCTGGGCGGCGATGGTTTCTGCGGGTGGCCGACGGCCCTGCATCTTTCCGCGCGCGGGTGGGATGTCGGCATCGTCGACAACCTGTCGCGGCGAAACATCGATAACGAGCTCGAGGTGCAGTCCCTCACTCCGATCCGGACCCACGGCGAGCGCACACGGGCCTGGAAAGAGCTGACCGGCCGCACGATCGAGTTCCACAACCTGACGCTCGGAAACGACTACGACCGCTTCCTGGCCCTGCTGAATGCATTCCGCCCCGACGCGGTGGTTCATTTCGCCGAGCAGCGCGCCGCGCCCTATTCGATGAAGTCGGCCCAGCACAAGCGTTACACCGTCTCCAACAACTTGGGGGCCACCAATGACGTGCTGGCCGCCATCGTGGAGAGCGGGCTGGACATCCACCTGGCCCACCTCGGCACCATGGGGGTCTATGGCTACACCACCGCCGGACTTCGGATCCCCGAGGGCTATCTGACGGTGACGGTCGATACCGATCTGGGTCCGCAGTCGCAGGAAATCCTGTTCCCGCCCAACCCTGGCTCGATCTACCACCTGACCAAGACCCAGGACGCGCTGCTGTTCCAGTTCTATGCGCGCAACGACAAGCTCCGGATCACCGACTTGCACCAGGGCATCGTCTGGGGCACCCAGACCGAGGAGACGCGGCTGGACGAGCGGCTGATCAACCGGTTTGACTATGATGGCGATTACGGGACCGTCTTGAACCGGTTCCTGATGCAGGCGGCGGTGGGCTATCCCCTGACCGTGCATGGTACGGGCGGTCAGACCCGGGCCTTCATCCACATCCAGGACACGGTCCGCTGCGTCGAACTGGCGCTGCGTAATCCGCCAAAGCGCGGCGAGCGGGTCTCGATCCTGAATCAGATGACCGAATGCCGCCGGGTGCGTGATCTAGCCGCCATGGTCTCGGTGATGACCGGGGCCGAGATTCACAACGTGCCCAATCCGCGCCAGGAGGCCGACGAGAACGAGCTCGTGGTCGCCAACGACCGCTTCAAGGGCCTGGGTCTGGCGCCCGTCACCCTGGCGGAGGGCATGCTCAACGAGGTCACCGAGATCGCGCGCAAATACGCCGACCGCGCGGACCTGACCAAGATCCCGTGCGTTTCGCACTGGAACGCCGACCGCGCCGCCGCTGCCGATCCGGGCACACCGCTGCAGCTGAAGGCGGTAGAAGCCTGAGGCGCACGGTTTGAACGTCCTGGTATTCGGCTGCGGCTATCTCGGGAGCGCGTTCGCGGCGCGCCGGCAGGCTGACGGGGACGCGGTCACCGTCACCGCCAGGCGTCCCGACCAGAACAGCGAGCTTCACGCCCGGGGCCTATCGGTGGTCGATCCCGCCGACGGCGAAGCGCTCGCGGCCGCGGCCGGCAAGGCAGACGCCATCCTGGTCACGGCGCCGCCCGACGAGGACGGCTGCCCCGGCCTGCGCAGCCTGGTCCCCGCGCTCGCCCGTTCCGGCGGCTTTCCGGACTGGGTCGGCTACGTCTCGACCACCGGCGTCTATGGCGACCGGGACGGCGGCTGGGTGTTCGAGCACTCCGAGCAGAACGCCGCCACGCTCAAGGCCGCCCGCCGCGTCGCCGCCGAGCGCGACTGGCTGGAGGTGGGGGGCGGCATGGGCCTGACCGTCTGCGTCTTCCGCCTGCCGGCCATCTACGGCCCGGGCCGATCGCCGTTCGAGAAGCTGCGCGACGGGACAGCCAGGCGCATCCGCAAGCCGGGCCAGGTGTTCAACCGCATCCACCGCGACGACGCCGTCGAGGGGCTGTGCGCGTCGCTCAGCCAGCCTCGGCCCGGCGCCGCCTACAATCTGTGTGACGACGATCCCGTCGGCGCCGACGCCTTCACCGAATACGCCGCGAACCTGCTCGGATTGCCTGCGCCGCCCGAGACCGACTGGATGGATGCGGAGGTGGGCGAGGGGATGCGACGCTTCTACCTCGACAACAAGCGGGTCTCGAACGCGCTAGCCAAGGCCGAACTGGGCTGGCGGCCGCGCTACGCCGACTGGCGCGACGGGCTGAAGGCGGTGCTGGCGGCGGGAGGCTAGTGCTGGAGATCCTCGTCCTTCGACAGGCTCAGGATGAGAATTTTTGGGGTGTGCAGTCCCGCGTCAGCTGTCGCTACGCCGGGGACGCCGCGACGTTTCATTCGTCCTCATCCTGAGTCTGTCGAAGGACGAGGGCGTCGCCCTACCCCTTCAACAGCACCTCGATGGCCGCCCGGGCGTCGGCGCCAAGGTCCTTGCGCTTGAGCGCGATGCCGACGTTGGCGCGCAGCAGGCCGATCTTGTCGCCGCAGTCGTAGGTGTCGCCTTCGTAGCGCAGGCCGAAGAAGGGTTGGGTCTGCATCAGGCGGGCCATGGCGTCGGTGAGTTGGATCTCCCCGCCAGCGCCCTTTTCCTGGGCCTCCAGCGCACCGAAAATCTCCGGGCGCAGGATATAGCGGCCGGCGATGGCCAGGTTGGACGGCGAGGTCCCGGTGGCGGGCTTTTCGACCATGCCGCTCATCTCATAGAGGCGACCATCTTGCTTGGCTGGTGCGATCACACCGTACTTGTGGGTCTCGCTCTCGGGCACTTCCTCGACGGCGATAATGTTGGCGCCCGTGCGGTCATAGGCGTCGACCAGCTGCTTCAGGCACGACGTCTTCGCTTCCACGATCACGTCCGGCAGCAGCACGGCGAAAGGTTCGTTGCCGATCACGTCCCGCGCGCACCAGACAGCGTGGCCCAGACCCAGGGGGGCCATCTGGCGCACGAAGCTCATCTCGCCGGGCTCGGCCAGTTCGGCGCGGATCTCGGCCAGCATGTCGGCCTTGCCCTTGGCCTCCAGCTGGGCCTCGAGCTCGGGATGGTGGTCGAAGTAATTCTCGATGGCTTCCTTGCCGCGCCCGGTGACGAAGACGAAGTGCTCGATCCCCGCGGCGCGCGCCTCGGCAACGATGTAGGAGACGATTGGCCGGTCGACGACGTTCAACATCTCCTTGGGCGTGTTCTTGGCCCCGGGCAGGACGCGGGTACCCAGACCGGCGACGGGCAGGACGGCTTTGCGAACGCGGGGTTGGGCGGCCAAGGGCGGGTCTCCAAAGGTTCATGCATCGCTTAGGCCGTGGCGCGCGTTTCGCCAAGACGGCGCCGTGCGAGACGGCGCGCGGGGGCTGGACCGGATGGCCGCCGGCCCGCTAGTTATGGAATGATCCGGACAAGGACTTGTCGATGATCCGTCGCACCGCCCTGACCCTAACCCTGGCTGCCACCGCGGCCCTTGGCGCCCTGACGCTGGCCGCCTGCGGACCCGGCGCCGGCGAGCCCAAGGGCAATCCCGCCATGCCGGCCCCCGATCCGGCCCGCGCCGCGCGCACCAATGGCTTCGACAAGGACAGCAAGCCGATTGACGCCGTCGCCGCCGCCACCATGAACGAAGCCGATCTGCCGCCGCTGAAGGGCGCCGGTCCGGCCCCGGACGTTCCGCCCCCGCCGCCGTTCGAGGCACCGGAGAAGAAGTAGGCCTTCTCGCCTGGGAGAAGGCAGGGACCCGCCCCGGAGCGTATGCGGAGGGATAGCGGGACGTAGAGCTGTGTAAGCCGGACGCGACCTGCTCCTTGCGACGGTGGAGGGGAGTCGCGCCACAGGGTCGAACGGCTCTACCCCCACGCAAAAACCTGCGGCGCGATGCGCCTCCGGTGCGTGGGTTCCCTCCTGCTCGCAGGCGAGAAGGGTAGACGCCGCTACAGAAGCCGGTTCGCCGCCTCGCAGAAGGCGTCCACGTCCGCATCATCGTGATAGAGGCCGATGCCGGCGCGCAGCACGTCGTCGCGCACGTCGGTGACGACGTCGGCGTCCATCAGGGTCTTCTTCCAGGCTTGGGCGTCGGGGTGGCGGAAGGCGATGAAGCGGGCGCGCGGGCCGTTGCCCATCGGGTTCAGGATCTCGGCGTCGGACAGCCTGCCCGCCTCGCCGGCGGCGATCTTGTCCAGCATACGCCGCGACAGGGCGTCGATCTTGGAGCAGACGTCCGCCGTGGTCAGGCCTTCGGCCCGGTGCATGTCAAAGACCGCGTTCAGGCGGTAGATTCCGGTGGAATCGAAGGTGCCGCCGAGGAAGCGGGAGCCGTCCCGCGCGAACCCGACCCCGCCGACGGTCGGCGCCTGCAGGTCGCCGAACTCGGCGAACCAGCCGGTGACTTCGGGCCGCTGGGCGTACCCGGCCGGTGCGTGCAGGAAGCCGCAGCCTTCGCCGGCCATGGCATATTTGTAGCCGCCGGACATGTAGAAGATCCGGTCGTGGACGCTCGACAGGTCCACCGGAATGGCCCGGAACGAGTGGTAGCCGTCCACGACCACCCAGGTCTTGTCCGGGTGCGCGAGCGCCGCGAGGTCCTCGAGACGGCCGAACACACGGCCGGACTTGAAGAAGACATGGCTGAGGAAAATGATGTCCCAGGTCTGGGACCGCGCGGCCTCGACGAAGCGCTCATCGAAGGTGTCGAACGGCTCGCACGGCACCCGCGTGATCTCGGCGTCGCCCTCCTCCACCCAGCGCGCGCCCTGGCGGCGGAAGGAATGGAACTCCCCGTCCGTGGACAGGACCTTGATCGGCCCCTGCTGCTTCGGCCAGGCCGAGAACACCCTGACCAGCAGTTCGTGGGTGTTGGGCGAAAACGCGATGGTGTCCGGGTCGGGCAGGCCCAGTTCTTCGGCGACGTTCTTCTGGGCGGCCGGATAGACCTCGCCGAACACCTTGTCCCACTTGCGGTCGGCCAACTGCACCCCGTCGGTCCAGCATTGGATCTGGGCGTCCAGCGTTACGTCGGGCCACAGGTGATGACTGTGGGCGGCGAAGTGGATGCGCTCAGGATTTGACGCGATGGCTTTGGAGAAGAGGGGCTTGTAACTGGGCATGGTCATCAGGCCTGCATCGTCCAGCCCTCGACGCCCATGGCCGCCTGCTTGACCGCCTCAG
The DNA here is from genome assembly GCA_031408375.1 of Pseudomonadota bacterium. Classification (GTDB taxonomy): domain Bacteria; phylum Pseudomonadota; class Alphaproteobacteria; order Caulobacterales; family Caulobacteraceae; genus JAEZEZ01. Next base: position 6,403 of record JANNVY010000247.1, read on the forward strand.
AGCGCGTGGGGTGGGGATGGCACACTCGGGCGATGTCCTCAGACGCGCCACCGAAGGCCATGGTGACGCAGACCTCGCCGATCAACTCGCCGACCTGGGGGCCCATAATGTGCACGCCCAGGACGCGGTCCGTCTTCGCGTCCGCCAGCACCTTCACCAGACCTTCCGTCTCGTGGTTGATCTTAGCGCGGCTGTTGGCGGAGAAGGGGAACTTGCCGGTCTTGTAGGCGACGCCCTCAGCCTTGAGCTGGTCCTCGGTCTTCCCGACCCACGCCACCTCGGGGAAGGTGTAGACGACGCTGGGGACCAGGTCGTAGTCGACATGTCCGGCCTTGCCGGCGATCAGCTCGATCACCGCAACGGCGTCCTCCTCGGCCTTGTGGGCCAGCATCGGACCCAGGATGGCGTCGCCGATGGCCCAGACGCCCTCCACCCCGGTCTTCAGGTGGTCGGTGGCCTCGAAGCCACGGGCGTCGACCTGGACGCCGATCTCTTTCAGGCCCAGCCCTTGCGTGTACGGACGCCGGCCGATGGCGACCAGGACCACGTCGGCGGAAATCTTCTCGGCCGCCCCGCCCAGCGCCGGCTCGACGGTCAGCTCGACGCCGGCGTCGGTGACGGCAGCGCCCATGACGCGCGAGCCCAGCTTGAACTTCATGCCCTGCTTGGTCAGGGCGCGCTGGAAGGCGGTGGCGATCTCGGTGTCCATGCCGGGCGAGATGCGATCAAAAAACTCGATGACCGTCACCTCGGCGCCCAGGCGTCGCCAGACCGAGCCGAGCTCCAGGCCGATGATCCCGGCGCCGACCACGATCATCGTCTTGGGCACTGAGGGCAGCGACAGAGCGCCGGTGGAATCCACCACCTTGGCACCGTCGAAGGCGACGCCCGGAAGGGCGGTGGGCTCGGACCCGGTGGCGATGACGATGTTCCTGGCGTCATAGGTCTTCACCGAGCCGTCGGCGGCGGTCACCTCGACCTTGCCCGGCGCGGCGATGCGGCCGCGGCCCCGGAGCCACTCCACCTTGTTCTTCTTGAACAGGAACTCGATGCCCTTGGTCAGGGCGGTGACGCTCTCGGTCTTGGAGACCATCATCTGCGGCAGGTTCAGGGTCGGCGTCACCTCGATACCGATCTTGGCGAAATCCTTGTTGGCCAGCTCGAAGAGCTCCGAGGCGTGCAACAGCGCCTTGGACGGCATGCAGCCGACGTTCAGGCAAGTGCCGCCCAAGGTATCGCGCATCTCGACACAAGCGGCCTTCAGACCCAGCTGGCCGGCGCGGATGGCGGCGTTGTAGCCCCCCGGTCCGCCTCCGATGATCACCACGTCATAGGCGGCGGCGGGGGTCGTCTGGTCGGCCATTTTCTGATCCCGGTTGGAAGGCGCGCGCACCCTACTGGCGCTCCGTCCGGGGTCAACCTGTGGATTGCGCCCATCGCTCGAAGCGGCCGTTCAGCCCCGTTTCCAGGCGAGCTTGAAGTCGGAGATTTCCGGCCCGGGCAGGGCTCCAATCGGGAAGGGCTCGCCGCCGCTGCAACTGTCTCAGACGGCCATGGCGTGGCGGGATCCCGTCTGGGGGAGGCGGCTGTCAAAGCATGCGGCGACGACGCGCACCAGCCGGTAGGCGAACGCCGGGATACTGACCGTCCGGCCGTCCACGCGACTCAGGCCCGTGCCTTGCAGGGCCGCCGCCTCGGCGATGGAGGCGTCAAGGGCGTCGTCCGCGAACCCCTGGCCGCGGCATATGGCCGCCACATCCACACTGAGGTCGCACATCAGCCGTTCGATGACGGCTGCCCGGAGTCCGTCCTCCGCGTCAATCTCGAGCCCGCGCGCGATGGGCAGACGCCCGGCCGCGACCGCCGCGCTCCAGGCGTCGGTGGCAACGGCGTTCTGCAGAAACGTCGGTCCGAAGCGGCCGATCGATGAGGGTCCGATGGGGACAAGCACCGGCGCGGGGTCATCTGTGTAGCCCTGGAAATTGCGGCGCAGCCGGCCCGCCCGGGCGGCGGCGGCCAGGGAATCGCCGGGCCGTGCGTAATGATCCAAGCCGATGCGCTCGTAACCTGCCGCGCGCATGGCCGCGTCGGCGGCCTCAGCCTGTTCCCAGCGTCCGTGGATGTCGGCCAGATCGGCATCACCGATCATCGCCTGGTGTTTTTTCATCCAGGGCACATGGGCATAACCGAACACAGCCACCCGGTCAGGCGAAAGGGTGAGCGCCGCGCGCACGGACTCGGCGACCGACGCGGGCGTCTGGCCAGGCAACCCGTACATCAGGTCGAAATTCACCCCTCCGATGCCGACGCTGCGAATCCGGCGCACGGCCGCCTCGACCCGGGCGAAGGGCTGCACCCGGTTGACCCGGGCCTGAACGACCGGATCGAAGGTCTGGACCCCCAGGCTGACGCGCGTGACCCCCGCATCGCTGCAGGCGTCGATGAAGGCGGCCGACAGCATGCCCGGATCAAGCTCGGCGGCGACCTCGGCGCCGGGCCGCAGGCTGAAGCGGTCGGCGACCTGGCGGCTCAGGGCGACGAAATGCTCGGGCTTCAGCGCATTGGGACTGCCGCCGCCGAAGTGCAGGTGGGCGAGACCCGCGTGTTCCCCGACCGCCCCGGCCCAAAGGTCGATTTCGCGGCGAAGCACCTCGCGGAAGCCGTCCACCCGATCATAGTTGTGGACCACAGTCGTGTGGCAACCGCAGTACCAGCAGAGCCGCCGGCAGAATGGCACGTGGACATAGGCCGAGATCGGCTGGTCGGGTCGGGTCGACTGCAAACGGGTGCGCACGGCCGCATCATCGTTCGCGTTGGTGAAGCTGACCGCGGTCGGATAGCTGGTGTAGCGCGGCAAGGTCCGCCTCGCCTGAGCCGCCCACGCCAACGGCAGGCCGGTGATCCTGGGCGCGATGTCTGCGGGTTCGGCGAGTTCAGACATGAGGCTGAGCCTGACTGGGCGACGACGCCTTGATCAGCACGGGCGCGAGCGTGAACCAGAAGAGGCTCGCGAGGATCGTGCCGGTGGCCAGCAGGCCGAAGGTCGCCCAGTGATCGAGCAGCGAACCGCCGCGCATCACGCGGGTAAGGATGTCTTCTGCGCCCAGCATCAATCCCAGCGCCAGAACCCCCATTGGCAACCTGAAGGCGAAGCTGCGGGGAACGTCGAGCTGACGGACCGAAAACCCGGCCGCAAACCAGACGACCACGGCCATGACCGGCGCCTCGAGCACGATGGCAAGATCTGACGTCATCCTCGGCGTCACGGCAAGCTCGCGGATGGCGCCGAACACGAAACCCGCCGCGAAGGCGATCAGGAAATAAAGGCCGCCAGCGGTAAGGGCGCGGACGATCGGAGGATCTGAACGGGCGACGACCATTGAAGCCTCCAGCTTCAGGCGAACCTGCCGCGGCAGCGACCCGGGCGGATTGATGCAACGCAATCAAGGCCTCGCCGCCCACTCCGTAATTGTCCTTAGGGGGCGTCCCTGAATTTCCCGCGGCGTTCGGCCGGCCTACCCCTGAAGCGCTTGTTGGGACACCGTTCATGCAACCATCCGTCATGGAATTCGCTGCGCCCGTCCGGCCCGCCCCAGCTGCGACTGACCCGATCGGGGCTCTCGGTGTCCGCCTGCATTTTGAGCGCGACGACAGCATCTATTCGCAGGGCGACCAATCAGAGTTCGTGTTTCGGATCCTGAGCGGTCTGGTTCGCACGGCTCGGGTCACCGATGACGGGCGGCGTCAGATCGGCGGTTTCTATTACGCTGGCGACATGCTCGCGCTCGAGGACGAGAACGAGCATTGCTTTTCGGCCGAGGCGATGAGCGATTGCATGGTGCTGGCGATCCGTCGCCGGGCGCTGGACGCCGCCGCCGCACGCGACAGCACTGTCGCTCGACAGCTTTGGACCGCGGGCTACCGCTCCCTGCGCAAGATGCAGTCCCACCTCGTCCAGATAGGCCGCAAGACGGCGCTTGAGCGGGTCGGCGCCATTCTGGCCGAACTCGCCGCCCGCGCGTCCGGCGAAGAGGTGGATCTGCCGATGAGCAGACAGGATATCGCCGATTACCTCGGACTGACGATCGAGACGGTCTCACGGATGTTCACGCAACTCCAGGCCAGCGGCGTGATCGCCCTAACCGGCCTCCGGCGCATGCGGATATCCGACCCCGTCGCCCTCCAGAAACTCGCAGCCTGACGATCTACTCCCCCAGGACGGCCGCGAGACCAGGCTGGCGCGCTACCTTCTGGGCGCGGCCGTCGCCCCCAAAGGAAGCGTATTGGGCAAGGACAGGCCCTCGGGCGCAGTCGAGCGCCGCCGAAGCGAGCGAATAGTCCCCGTTACGGCGGTTCCCTTACCCTGCGTTGACCTGGATGCGCTGGTGATCGGGCGAGGGAGGGCGTGAAACCGTTCCCGTCAGTACGCCGTCGGCCATCGTCGCCCTAATCTTCGAACAGATGATCGACCTCTCGCTGGAGGCCCGGGAAGATCTTCGCATCCGCATGCAGGGCAACAGCCTTATCGTCCAGGTGGTTGTTCGGCTTGTTCGCGGCAATCTCCTTGGCGGTGGTTGAAGGGTGACCCCAGGCCGGGCGCCGCCTTGCCCTGGAACGGCTCAGATCTCCCCCGCGTTCAACCGCGCAGCGATATGAGTTCGTGACAGGCCGGTCAGGTCCTTGGCGATGCTTTTCCGAAGCCGATCGGTCGTGTGTGGGCCCAGAACGCCGCGCAGGACGCCCAGCGCGATCGGCGCCGCGAAGACGCTCAGATGATCGAACGCATCCGCCTTGGCGTGCCGCTCCAAGTTTCGCGCGATCCGCCCCACGAATTGCCGCTCGATCTGTTCGTAGCGACCGTGGTGGTGGCCGGTCTCGCGCGGTTCGACGGGCGCGCCCTCGGCGTCTAACGCCAGGGCATCCGCGCTTTCACGGAACGGCGCGCGGCGGTGCTCGCGGACAAACAGCCGGGCGTGGTGACCGTCCAGGACTACTGCCCACCATACGCCGCTGGTCGACAACATCAGGCCTAGGGCGGAACCGGTCGTCGCGGGGCCGGGCGCAGCTTTCGAGGGCATAGGGTCATCTCCGCTGTGACAGCTTCAATATCTCCCCTGGGCCGCCTGCCCCGCTTTGATCGAGATCATGGCGTCGTCCCGGCTGCCGAGAGAGAAGGAATTTCTGGAATTGGAGAAACGCCATGTGGATGTTCCTGCTTTTCGCCCTGTTCGGCGCCGAAGGTGGGCCGACCTACGCCGCGCCCCCTGCGCCGCCGTCAGACATGGTGGTCTCCGCCATGCGTGGCGAAGACGCCGTGCGCCGCCGCTGTAGCGCCTGCCATGCGGTCGGGGC
>JANNVY010000248.1:0-3864 GCA_031408375.1 Pseudomonadota bacterium
TGTGGGGGACGGCGATCATCGCCGAGCAGGTGGTGGAGATATGGCTCTACGACTCGCCGGCGTGGCGGGTGCTCGGGCGGACGCTCTACGGGTTGGTGAGTTGAGGGCAGGGCGCTCTACGCCACCTTCACCCGCGCCGCACTCTCCGGCAGGTCTTCCCCGAAGGCGCGCTGGTAGAACTCCGCCACCGTGGCGCGTTCCAGCTCGTCGCACTTGTTCAGGAACGTGAGGCGGAAGGCGAGCGCCACGTCGCCGTTGAAGATCGTCGCGTTCTGGGCCCAGGTCATGACCGTGCGGGGGCTCATCACCGTGGAGATGTCGCCGTTCATGAAGGCGTTGCGGGTCATGTCGGCGACGCGGACCATGGCGGCGACGGTGCGCTTGCCCTCGGTCGTCTGCCACTCGGGCGCCTTGGCCAGCACGATCTCCTGCTCCACGTCGTGGGCCAGGTAGTTCAGTGTGGTGACGATGTTCCAGCGGTCCATCTGGCCCTGATTGATCTGCTGGGTGCCGTGGTAGAGGCCCGATGTGTCGCCCAGCCCGATGGTGTTCGTTGTGCTGAACAGGCGGAACCACGGGTTGGCGCGGATCACCCGGTTCTGGTCGAGCAGGGTCAGCTTGCCAGCTTGCTCCAGCACGCGCTGGATCACGAACATCACGTCGGGGCGGCCGGCGTCGTATTCGTCGAACACCAGGGCGATGGGGCGCTGCAGGGCCCAGGGCAGCATGCCCTCGCGGAACTCGGTGACCTGCTTGCCGTCCTTCAGGACGATGGCGTCCTTGCCGACGAGGTCGATGCGGGAAACGTGGCTGTCGAGGTTCACCCGCACCAGCGGCCAGTTCAGCCGCGCGGCGACCTGCTCGATGTGGGTCGACTTGCCGGTGCCGTGATAGCCCTGGACCATCACCCGGCGGTCGTGGGCGAAGCCGGCGCAGATAGCCAGGGTGGTCTGGGGGTCGAACTTGTAGGCCGGGTCGATCTCCGGGACGTGGTCGTCGGCGCTGTCGAAGGCCGGGACCATCATGTCTGAATCCACCCCGAAGGCGTCGCGCACGGACACGTTGCGGGCGGGTTGAAGCGCCAGCAGGCGTTCGTCAGCGGTGGAGGCGGGGGCGGAGTCGGGCATGGGGATCATTTAGGCGTGGGCGCTGGGGAAGTGAACCCCGGCGGCGCGCCCCGGAGAAGATTGAATCACGAACCACACGAACCACACGAACCATGGCTCCCGAAAGGTTGACGGCCCTCGATGAGCGCCTCGGCGCTCGACCGGACATGCTTGGGGCGCGAGCGCCCGAAGACAGGCTGGTTCGTGTGGTTCGTGATTCAATTGGCGCGCCGTGCGCAGCCGCGCCGTCGCCTACGCCAGCCCCGCCTTCTTCAGCGACTTGTAGGCAGCGATGACGCGCTGGAGTTTGTGCTCGGTGGAGCGGTCGCCGCCGTTGGCGTCGGGGTGGCAGCGTTTGACCAGCTCGGTGTAGCGGGCGCGGATGGTCGGGCCGTCGGCCGTGTCGTCGAGGTCCAGATCCGACAGGGCCTGGCGCTCCATCTTGCCCAGATGGCGGGCGGCGGGCTTTTCGACCTCGCCCTTCGAGCGCCCGGCGCCGAAGATGGTGAAGGGGTCGGCGAACTGGTTGGGCCCCTTGCCCATGGCCCCGGCGGCCTCGCGGCTCAGACGGCTGGCGCGGAATTGCCAGGTCGGGCGGTGGCCGGTGTGGGCCTCGTCGTGCCAGCGCTTGCTCTCACCGGGCGTCATGCCGGCGAAGAAGTCCCAGTTGCGATTGTATTCGGCGGCGTGGGGCTGGCAGAAGTTATAGAACTCGCCGGGCAGGTCGCGTGACTTGGGCGCCTTGGCGCTGCTGGCCTTGGAGCAGGCGGGCCACTCGCATGGCTTCTCACCGGGCTTCAGACGCAGTACGTCCTCGGCGCGCTTCGCCTTTTCGTCGTCATCGGCCGAAGGTGGCCGGACCCGGATGTCCACGAACCTGGGACGATATTCAAACGCGCCGCTCATGGGCAAACTATGAGGCCTAAGTTTTACGGTTCAAGGATTGACACTCCAATGGGTACGGTCGCGGCGCTTATTTCACGTAAACTTCAGGACGCGCTGCACCCGCAGAGCCTGGATGTGGTCGATCAGAGCGACCGGCACGCCGGTCACGAGGGCGCACGGCCCGGCGGCGAGAGCCACTTCGACGTGCGTGTGGTCGCCGCCGCCTTCGAGGGGCTGTCGCGGCTGGAGCGCCAGCGGATGGTCAATGCGCTGCTGGCCGAGGAGCTGGCGGGGCCGGTGCACGCACTCAGCCTGAAATTGAGGGCGCCGTCGGAAACCTAGTCTTTTCCAAAGCGTGAATTTGCTGAAAACCTGATTATTTGCACAGGGTTGCATATTCATCCTGTCTTAGAGGTTTGCAGCGACACTCTGAACCTAAGGGAAGCGTTCGGGGTTCTGGTCGATGGGTGAACACGACAAGGCGCGGGCGCGGGTCAACGACGCCGGCCAGGTGCTCCAGGCGATCCTGCAGACCCACTACCTGCGCTATTGGCTGATCACGAGTTGGGCGCTGGCCCTGCTGGCCACCATCAATCCCGCCAACGCCATCCTGTGGTTCGCCGGCACCCTGACCGCCGGCGCAATCCGCTCGGCCTTTGAAAAGCGTCTGGCCGCCAAGGTCGGCGCCGGGGCCGGTTATGGACTGATCTTCCCCGCGGTCGCCACCGCCACCACCTGCGCCTGGGCCGTAGCCCCGTTGCTGGCATGGTTCTCGGGCAGCGATTTCGGCCAGCCGCTGGCGCTGGCGTTGCTGGCCTCGGGCTACGTCCTGGTGTTCAGCCAGATGCGGAATTCGCCCAAGCAGGCGATCATGATTTCCGCGCCCTATAGCCTCGCAGCCCTGGTCATGGCGGTCAGCGTCTGGGGCACGCCGGTGTTCTGGCCCTTCGTGGCGGTGCTGCCTTTCATTTGGTCCAGCCTGTTCGTCCTGACCATCATGACGCTGACGGCCAATGTGAAGATCGAGGCTTTCCAGGACCACCAGGCTCACCTGATCGAGGAACTGGAGCAGTCGCGCGACAAGGCGGACGCCGCCAACCGCGCCAAGTCGGCCTTCCTGGCGGTGATTTCGCACGAGCTGCGCACGCCGATGAACGGGGTGCTGGGCGCCGCCCAGCTGCTGACCTCCACCCGCCTCGACCCGACCCAGAAGGAATATGTCTCGATCATCCGCAATTCGGGCGACAACCTGATGGCGCTGCTGAACGACATTCTGGACCTGACCCGCATCGAGGCTGATCGCCTTGAGCTGGAGTCGGCCGAGGTCGACATCGCCGAGTTCAGCTCGCGGTTTGACCGCACCTGGTCTGGCCGCGCCAGCGAGAAGGACGTCGCCTTCGTCGTGGAGGTCGACCCCTCGACCCCGGCCTCGGTGGTGGGCGACCCCGCGCGCACCGCCCAGATAGTGCACAACCTGCTGTCCAATGCGGTGAAGTTCACCGAGCATGGCGAGATCCGCCTGACCGTCTCGGCCGACCGTATTTCGGACCGCCGCGCCCGGCTCAAGTTCTGCGTGGCCGACACGGGTCCCGGCATCGCGCCCGGGGACCTCGAAAAGCTGTTCCGGCCCTTCACCCAGGTGGACGGTTCGTCGACCCGTCGCTTCGGCGGGGCAGGTATCGGCCTGACCCTGTCCCAGAAGCTGGCCCAGATGATGGGCGGCGGGCTGGAGGTCGAGAGCGAACCCGGCAAGGGCTCGGTCTTCACCTTCGCCATGGAAGTGGACGTGCGCGCCTGGCACGCCACCCAGGTCCAGGCCGCGGTCACCGCCGAGACCGAGGGCCAGCCGATCCGCGTGCTGGTGGTCGAGGAC
>JANNVY010000249.1:0-5311 GCA_031408375.1 Pseudomonadota bacterium
CCAGCTGGTTCATGGATGGCCGCGACGCCCGGGCCGCCTGGCGTGAATCCCACATCCCCGGCGCGGTTTTCTTCGACATCGACGCCGTCAGCGACACCACCTCGATCCTGCCTCACATGCTCCCGACGCCCGAGGCGTTCGCACGGGCGGTCGGGGACCTGGGCATCGCCGAGACCGATCACATCGTCGTCTACGACCAGATGGGCGTTCACTCCGCCGCGCGGGTCTGGTGGACCTTCCGTGTCATGGGGGCGCTGAAGGTGCAGGTTCTGGACGGCGGCCTCCCGAAGTGGCTGGCCGAAGCACGGCCTCTGAGGTCAGGCAGCTCGGCCATCACCCCTGCCCAGTTCCAGGCGAGGCGTCGGCCCGCGCTGGTTCGCGATTTCGAGCAGGTCGGACGTGAGCTTGAAGTCGGGGATCAGGTGCTCGACGCCCGCTCGGCTGCCCGCTTTAGCGGTGTAGCGCCCGAGCCCCGGCCTGGGTTGAAGTCCGGACACATGCCGGGCGCTCGCAATCTGGCCTTCGGCGAGGTGCTGAATCCGGACGGCACGATGAAGTCGCCACAGGCGCTCGCCCCGGTCTTCGCCGCCGCCGGGATCGACCCCGCGCGTCCGGTCACCACCACCTGCGGGTCGGGCGTCACCGCCGCCATCCTGGCGCTCGCGCTGGCGCGCCTCGGTCAGGACACCGCAGCCGTCTACGATGGGTCCTGGGCGGAATGGGGTTCGCGGTCCGACGCCGAGGTCGTGACCGGCCCGACCTAAAGGATCCGGCTCAGGAATTCCTTCGAGCGCGCGTGTTTGGGCTTGGAGAAGAACTCCGAAGGCGGGGCGATCTCGACGATCTCGCCCTCATCCATAAAGATAACGCGGTCAGCGACTTCGCGGGCAAAGCTCATCTCGTGGCTGATGACCATCATGGTCATGCCGGCGTTGGCCATCTCGGTCATGACTTCCAGCACCTCGCCGACCATTTCCGGGTCGAGCGCCGAGGTCGGCTCGTCGAACAGCATGATCTCGGGGTTCATCGCCAGCGAACGCGCTATGGCGGCGCGCTGTTGCTGGCCGCCCGACAGTTGGGCGGGATACTTCCGGGCCTGTTCTGCGATGTGGACCCGGTCCAGCAGCGCCATGGCCTCCTCTTCCGCCTGCTTGCGCGGCGTCTTCAGCACCCACATCGGCGCCAGCGTGCAGTTTTCCAGGATGGTCAGGTGCGGGAACAGGTTGAACTGCTGGAAGACCATGCCGGTCTTGCGCTTGGCCACGGCCGATTCCTTGGCGCCCCCGCCCAGGTCGACGCCGACCACCTTGATCTTGCCCTCCTGGTAGGGCTCCAGGCCGTTGACGCAGCGCACCAGCGTCGACTTTCCCGAGCCCGACGGCCCCAGGATCACGACCTTCTCGTTGTCGCGCACGCTCAGGTCCACGCCGCGCAGGATGTGGGTGTCGCCATACCACTTGTGGACGCCCTCGATCTCAACGCAGGGCGGGCCTAGCTCAGGGCGGGCCTGAGGCTTGGCCGGGGCCTTCTTGGCGGCGGGTTGTTTCGCGCTCATGCGGGTTCCTCGACGCGTTTCACGGTCTTGCCGCTCTGCTGTTCAAGCGAGGCGGACCAGCGGGACATGCTGAAGCAGGCCACCCAGAAGACGAAGGCGACGAAGACGTAGCCCTCGTTCTCGAGCCCCAGCCAGGCGAAGTCGCTCAGCGCCTGGCGGATCACGCCCGTCACCTCAAGGATGGCGATGACGTAGAGGAGCGAGGTGTCCTTGAAGAGCCCGATGAAGGTGTTGACGATCGCCGGGATGGAGATGCGGATCGCCTGGGGCAGGACCACCAGGCCGGTGGTCTGAAGCAGGCCCAGACCCAGGGAGTGTGACGCCTCGCGCTGGCCTTTGGGGACCGCCGCCAGGCCGCCGCGCACGGCTTCGGCCATGTAGGCCGACGAGAACAGGGTCACGACCGCCAGCGCCCGCATCAGCTTGTCGAGGTTCATGCCCGTGGGCAGGAACAACGGCAGCACGACCGAGGACATGAACAGCAGGGTGATCAGCGGCACGCCGCGCACGATCTCGATGAAGCCGATGGAGAAGCCCTTGATGATCGGCAGGTCCGAGCGGCGTCCGAAGGCCAGCAGGATGCCGATGGGCAGGGCGAAGATTGCACCGGTGAGCCCCACCAGCACGTTCAGCATGATGCCTCCCCAGTAGTCGGTCGGCACGCTGGGCAGGATGTTGGCGCCGCCCAGCACCGCGATGGAGGCAATCACCCCGGCGGGCGCCAGCAGCGCCGCCCAGGCCGGCATGTCGCGCTTGATCACCGGCAGCACCGCGATGGCCAGACAGACCATGGCCAGGGCCACGCGCCACAGGTGCGCTTCCGGATAGTAGCCGGCCACGACCTGTTGCCAGCGGGCGGTGATCATGGCCCAGCAGGCGCCGCCGCTCTTGCAGGCTTCCTTGGTCTCGCCGAACCAGTCGGCGCGCAGGATGGCCCAGTCGAAAGCGTTCCAGACGAACCAGGCGAACAGGACCGCGGCGACGACCGTCAGGACGGAGTCGGCGATCGAGCCGAACAGGTTCAGGCGCGCCCATTGCCAGGCGGTCGTCGTGGGTGCGGGACGGGCGGCGCTCATCGTGACACCGCCCACACGGCCGAGCGTGCGTTGTACCAGTTCATGAAGGCCGACACCGACAGGCTGCAGGCCAGGTAGAAGAGCATCACCAGCGCCAGGGTCTCGATGGCCTGGCCGGTCTGGTTCAGGCTGGTGCCGGCGAAGACCGCGACCAGGTCGGGGTAGCCGATGATTACGGCCAGCGACGAGTTCTTGGTCAGGTTCAGGTACTGGCTGGCCAGCGGCGGCACGATCACGCGCATGGCCTGGGGCAGGATCACCAGCCGCAACGCCTGGGCGTCATTGAGGCCGACGGCGCGGGCGGCTTCGCCCTGCCCCTTGGCGACCGCCTGCAGGCCGCCGCGCACGATCTCGGCGATGAAGCTGCCGGTGTAGAAGCTGAGCGCCGCCCACAGCGCCATCAGCGCCGGCGACATGGTGAAGCCGCCGGTGAAACCGAAACCCGACTTGTGCGGCACGTCGATGCCGGTCGGGTTGCCGGTCAGCAGATAGGCCAGAACGAAGCCGCCGATGGCGAACGCCCAGCCCCAGTTCGGCGAGGCGCCGGTCCCGTGTTCGGTGCGTTGCTTGCGGAAGTGGCTGGACAGGAACAGGCCCGCGACGATGGCCGCGATGCCGCCCCAGATGGCGAAGTCGGCCAGGCCGTTGAGGTTGAACTGCGGCAGGTAGACGCCGCGGTTGGTCAGGAAGAACAGCCCGTCCGCCCCCCAGGCCGTTCGCGGCGGCGGGGCCAGCAGGGCCAGATTGTACCAGACCAGAATCTGCACCGGCAGCGGCGTGTTGCGCGCGATCTCGACATAGGTCGTGGCCAGCAGGCGGCCGAGATAGTTCTTCGACACCCGCATGACCCCGGCGGTCAGGCCGATGATCGTCGAGGTGACGATCCCCATGACCGCGACCAGGATGGTGTTCAGCGCGCCGACCAGGAACACCCGCGTGTAGGTGTCGGTCGGCTCGTAGTCGACCAGGTGCTGGTCGATGTTGAACCCGGCCTCGCGGCCCATGAAGTCGTAGCCCGTGGCGATGCCGCGCGCGGCGATATTGGTCCCGGCATTGTGGTTCAGCCAGACGGCCAGCAGCACCAGCCCGAGCACGAGCGCGCCTTGGGCGGCCAGCCCACGGACGCCGCCCATGCGCTGCATGAAGCCCCCCCGGGCCATGCCGCTAGCGAACCGGCGGGGCGTACATCAGCCCCGGCTTGTCGGTGGACCAGAGCGCGTTGATGCCGCGCTCCAGCTTCATCGGCGACGAGCGGCCGATGTTGCGCTCGAATATCTCGCCGTAGTTCCCCTCGGCCTTGATGACCCGGTAGGCCCAGTCGTTGGTCAGGCCCAGCATGGCGCCCATGCCGCCCTCGACGCCCAGCAGGCGCCGGGTCTCGGGATCCTTGGAGTTGGCCCGCATCTGGTCGACGTTGGCCTTGGTGATCCCCAGCTCCTCGGCCAGGATGGTGGCGTAGAGGGTCCAGGCGACGATGTCGCGCCACTGGCTGTCGCCCTGGCGCACCACGGGGCCCAGCGGCTCCTTGGACACGACCTCGGGCAGGATGATGTGATCTGCCGGGTTCGAGAGCGTCGAACGCGCCGCCGCCAGCTGGGACACGTCCGTCGTCAGCGCGTCACAGGCTTCGCGGGCGTAGTTCGAACGGGCCTGGTCCTCGGTGTCGACGACGACGCCTTCGTATTTGAGCCCACGCGCCCGGAAGTAGTCCGCCAGCGTCAGCTCGGTGGTGGTGCCGGTCTGCACGCAGATGCGCGCGCCGTTCAGCTCGGCGACCGACTTCACCCCCAACGACTTGGGCACCATGAAGCCCTGGCCGTCGTAGTAATTGACGCCCGCGAAATCGAGCGCGTTGCCGGTGTCGCGCGACAGGGTCCAGGTCGTGTTGCGCCACAGGACGTCGACCTCGCCCGAGACCACGGCGGTGAAGCGCTCCTTGGACGACAGCGGCTGGAAGCGCACAGCGTCGGGATTGTTGAACAACGCCGCGGCCATGGCCCGGCAGAAGTCCACGTCGAACCCGCGCCAGCGACCGCGGTTGTCAGGATAGGCGAAGCCGATCAGGCCCTGATTCACGCCACAGACGAGGCGGCCGCGCGCCTTGACGGTCCTCAGCGTCGCGCCCTGGGCGCCCATGACCGGGCCGTTGGTGGAGGGCGCACCCTCGACGCCGACCACTTCAGGCGGCGGTCCATCCACGGCTGAGCCGGGGTTTCCGCAGGCGGTCAGGGTGGCCACCAGGGCGACGGCGGCGATACGCTTGTACATGGGAGCCCCTCCTGGACGCGGACACGGGACGCGGTTGCCGGGCGCGGCGAGGCCGCATACTGCTCAGCGTTGAACAGGCCGCGAAGCGGAGCTTGCGTCAAGCGCCATGGACGAACGCACCCGACTTATCCGCAGCGCAACGCGGAAAACCGACGTTCGGCGGGGGGTGAACCCGCCGATCGAGCGCGCCACCACCCTGCTGAACGCCCGCGCGGCCGACCTGCGCGATTCGGATCTGGGTCCCACCTACGGCATCGAGGGCCTCGGCGTGCACCGCGCGCTTGAGGCCTCGATCGGTGATCTCGAAGGCGCCAAACACGTCTTCCTGCTGCCCACCGGCCTGGCGGCGGTGACAGTGGCGGCCCAGTCGGTGCTGCGGCCGGGCTACGGCGTCCTGCTCACGGACGCCTCC
>JANNVY010000250.1:0-5947 GCA_031408375.1 Pseudomonadota bacterium
TACAGCTCGAGGATCTGGCGCTTGTCCAGCGTCGCCTCCAGCCGCCGCGCCAGGATCGCTTCCTTCAGCTTGCGGCCGATGGTGGCGTCGTTGGTCAGCATGATGTTCTTGGCCACCTGCTGGGTGATCGTCGAGCCGCCCTCGAGGCGTCGGCCCTGCACGAAGTTCAGCACGTTCTTGGCCATGGCCCGGCCAAGGCCCCCGACGTCGATGCCGCCGTGGTGGAAGAAGTTGCGGTCCTCGGCGGCCAGAAAGGCCTGGGCGACCACGGGAGGGATCTCGTCGTAGGGCACGAAGATGCGCCGCTCGGTGGAGAATTCGCCGATCAGGGTGCCGTCCCAGCCGAACACGCGGGTGGCGATGGGCGGGCGATATTCCGCCAGCTCTCCAGCGTCGGGCAGATCATGGAACAGCCAGGCGGCGTAGACCGCCACCGCGAAGCCGGCGACAGCCACCGCCGAGAGGATGGCAATGCCCGCCATGGCGAACCAGCGTTCGGCAGACTTCACCCGTACTCCTCCGACCGGGCCGGCGGGCCCTGCCCCGTCTTATCCCGGTTGTCGTCTTACCGAGTCGGGCATCGGTTGGCAAAGGCGAGAAAGGGGCAATTGCCGCCTTTCGGCGTCACATTCCGCCAGCGACGGCGGCGTAGCGCGCGCCCTGGTCGAAATAGGCGTCCACACCCTCGGCGACGCCCTGCATCAGGCGTTCGCGCTTGCGGGGGTCGGCCAGGGCGCGTTCGTCCTGCGGATTGGTGATGAACCCCATCTCCAGCAGCACCGCAGGCACGTCGGGGGCCAGCAGCACGGCGAAGCCGGCGTCGCGGTGGCTGCGGTTGAGCAGCACCGTGTTGTCCGAAATCGAGTCCAGCAACACCTTGGCGAAGGCCGCCGAGCGGTTGGTGGTAGCGCGCTGGGTCAAGTCCAGCAGGATGCGGGTCACGACCGGATCGCGGCCCGTGGCGCCGTCGCGCACCCAGTTCTCGCTGGCGAACCGGCGGGCGGCCCGCTCGGCCCCTCGCTCGGACAAGGTGTAGACCGACGCGCCACGCAGGTTCGGGTCGGAGCCGGCGTCGGCGTGCAGCGAGATGAACAGGTCGGCGTCGGCCTGGCGCGCGATGGCGACGCGACGGTCGAGCCCGACATAGCTGTCGTCGGCCCGGGTCAGCACCACCGTGTAGCGGCCGGTGCGCTCCAGCCGGACCTTGAGCGCGCGGGCGGCGGCGAGCGTCAGGGCCTTTTCGTGGTTCGCGGCGCCCCGGGCACCCGGATCATGGCCGCCATGGCCGGCGTCGATGACGATCACCCGGCGGCTGTTTCGGTCGCGGGGGGCTGATTGCATCACAGGCGCGCTGGGCCGGGCCGCTTCCGGCAGAGTCTGGCCGGTCGCCTCCAGGTCCATGACGTAGCGATAGACGGGCACGCCGTCGCCGGGCGGCAACAGGAAGCGGCGTTTGACGGTTACGGGGCGGTTGAGGGTCAGCTTGACCTTGGCGCTGCCGGCGCCGCCTGCCGACCAGTCGCGCACCAGACCCTGGCCGCGGCCGCCCATGGTCTCCGCGCCCACGCCATTCAGCGCCAGGACGACCTTCGACGGATCGTCGCCGACCACGCGGCCGGTGGCCGAGCGGTCCAGCTCGATGACCACGCGGGTGGTGCGCTGGTCGCCGCCGAAGCGAACCTTGACCACGCCGGGAGACGACCACGCCAGCCCTTGCCCCGCCAGCATCAGGGCGAAGACGCAGACAGCCACGAGCGCGCCCTGCACACGCCCGGAGCCGGCAATCGCTTTGATACCACCCACCATCGGCCGAATTCTTCCGAGCCTGTTTGAGCAGCTCTTATCGCCCGAGCGCGGTGCAAAAACCGTTAAGCGTAACGAACCGGCGCGTCCTGACCGACTGAATCCCACCCGTTCGCCACCATCCCTTGCTTTCACGGGTTCGGCGGCGCATGTTCCGCCCCCATGAACGGCGGTGGCTGACCTAGCCTGCCGGTCCGCGAAAAGCGCCTTTTCCTGAAAAGACTTGGCGCTCCCTCTCCCTCACACGCCTGACCGCGTGGAACGGAACACGAAGCTCATGGGCAGCGCCGCCCCCGTCCTTTTTGGCCCCTTGGCCAACAACGCCGCCCTGCGCGGCGGGACGAGCGCGCGCCTTCCGCAAACCAACACGAACAACGAACGGCGACCGGCTGGACAAGCCGCTGCGCGCCTCGGAGACTTTTATGTCCAAACACATGCTTATCGATGCAGCGCACGCGGAAGAAACCCGCGTCGCTGTGGTGGACGGCCACCGGGTTGAGGAATTCGACTTCGAAAGCCGCTCCAAGAAACAGCTTCGGGGCAACATCTATCTGGCGCGGGTCACCCGCGTAGAGCCCAGCCTGCAGGCCGCCTTCATCGAGTATGGCGGCAACCGCCATGGCTTCATGGCTTTCGACCAGATCCACCCGGACTACTATCAGGTCCCCGTCGCCGACCGCGAAGCCCTCATGGCCGAGCCGGATGACGAAGAGGACGTGCGCGCCGCCGAAGAGAACGACGACGACGAAGTGCCGGCCGAAGAGGCCAAGCTGCGGCGGCGCCTGATGCGCCGCTACAAGATCCAGGAAGTGGTCAAGCGCCGCCAGATCCTGCTGGTCCAAGTGGTCAAGGAAGAGCGCGGCTCCAAGGGCGCAGCGCTGACGACCTACCTGTCGCTGGCCGGCCGCTACTGCGTGTTGATGCCCAACACCGCCCGGGGCGGCGGCATCTCGCGCAAGATCACCCAGGCCACCGATCGCAAGCGCCTCAAGTCCATCGCCAGCTCGCTGGAAGTCCCGGGCGGCATGGGCGTCATCATCCGCACCGCCGGCGCCAAGCGAACCAAGCCCGAGATCACCCGCGACTACGACTACCTGCTGCGTCTGTGGGAAAGCATCCGCGAGACGACGCTGAACTCCATCGCCCCCTCGCTGATCTACGAGGAAGAAGACCTCGTGAAGCGCGCCGTGCGCGACATGTACGACAAGGACATCGACGCCATCCTGGTCGATGGCGAGGCCGGCTGGCGTGAGGCGCGCGACTTCATGCGCATGATCATGCCCGCCCACGCCAAGAAGGTTCAGCTCTACACCGAGCCGACCCCCTTGTTCGTCAAGTACAAGGTCGAGGACGCGCTTTCGCAGATCCACTCACCGGTCGTGCCGCTGAAGTCCGGCGGCTATCTGGTGATCAACCAGACCGAGGCCCTGGTGGCCGTCGACGTCAACTCGGGCCGCTCGACGAAAGAGCGGAACATCGAGGCGACGGCGCTGAAGACCAACCTGGAAGCCGCCGACGAGGCCGCTCGCCAGCTGCGGCTGCGCGACCTGGCCGGACTGATCGTCATCGACTTCATCGACATGGATGAGTCGAAGAACAACCGGGCCGTGGAGAAGCGCCTCAAGGATGCGCTGGACCAGGACCGGGCCCGCATCCAGATGGGCAAGATCTCAGGCTTCGGCCTGATGGAACTGTCGCGCCAGCGCCGCCGCTCCGGCGTGCTGGAAGGCACCACCCACGTCTGTGAACATTGCGCCGGTTCGGGCCGCGTTCGCTCGGTCGAGTCCAGCGCCCTGGGCGCCCTGCGCGGCGTCGAGATGGAACTGGCCAAGGGCGGCGGCGGCACCGTCGTGCTGCGCGCGCCAACGGCAGTCGCGCTCTATATTCTCAATGAAAAGCGCCCCTTCCTGATCCGCCTGCAGGAAATGAACGGTCTGTTCGTCACGGTCCAGGCCGACGACAGCCTGGCCCACGCCGAGCATGCGGTTGAACGCATCGAGACGCGCGAGCACGTCCCTGCCCCCGGTGCGGCCGTCCGCTTCACCTCCCCCGCCGACGCCGCCGACGAGCACGTCGAGGAAGATGTCGAGGAAGAGATCGACGAGGCCGAGGACGACGAAATCTCCGAAGGATCGACCTCCAACCGCACCGACCGCGACTCCGAGGACCGTGACGGCCGCGGCCGTGGCGGCCGTCGTCGCCGTCGTGGCGGACGCCGTGACGAGGGACCGATTGAGCGCACCGAAGGCGAAGACGACGCCACACCCGTCGCCGCAGAAGGTGATGTCCATGGCGACGAGACCGACGCCGACGGCCAGCGCCGCCGCCGCCGTGGCCGCCGTGGCGGTCGTCGGGGCCGCGAGGAAGGCCGTGAGCGCGACGCCTACGCCTGGACCCGCGCCCGCACCCCCAACCTGGACGAGCCCTATGTCTGGTTCGACCCCATCGAAGCCGCCGCCGCGCCGCGTCCGGAGCGCGAAGACCGCCCTGCCCGCGAAGATCGCCCGCAACGCGACGACCGACCGGCCCGCGACGACGCCGAGCGCGGCCCGCGCCGTGAAACCGCCGAGGGCGAGGGGGAAGGCCGCGAACGCAGCCGTCGCCGCCGTGGACGCGGTCGTGGCCGTGACCGCAACCGCGACGACCGCCCCGCCGAGGACGGCGCGCCGCAGGCCGAGCTGGCCGATGCCCGGATTGACGCGCGCGAGCCCGTCGAGGGCTCGACCGATGGCGATCACTCGATCCCGGCCGAACCCTTGAAGAAGCGCCGCGTCCGCTCGCGCACAGCCGAGGTGGAGACCACCGAAGCCCCGCAAGCCGAAGCGATCGCTGACGCCGCGCCCCAAACCGCCCCCGAAGTGGCCGCCGAACCGGCCGCCAAGCCCAAGCGCTCACGCGCCAAGGCCAAACCCGAAGCGGTCGCCGCCGAAGCCGCCCCTGCGGTCGAAGTCCCGATGCTCGCGGTGGTCGAATCGCCGGTCAAGCCCGCCAAGGCGCCGCGCGCCAAGGCCAGGGCCGTCGAGCCCGATCCTCACCAGATTATGGCCCCGCCGGAGAAGCCAAAGGGCGGCTGGTGGCGCAAGAAGGGCTGAGCGGCTAAATTAAGCCACGGGTTCAGGGTGCATAGAGCGCCGGCGGGGTGATCGAGGAGCGTATCGGAATGGCTTCCCCCAAGCGCGTCTACCGGGCTGTGGCCATGCTGGCCGGCGTGGCGGCGATGTTCACCGCCGACGTCGCCAGCGCCCAGTCCCTGCGCCTGATCCGCGACACCGAGATCGAGGAGACCATCAGGTTCCAGAGCGCCCCGGTGCTGCGCGCCAGCGGCCTGAACCCCGACGCGGTGCGCTTCTACCTGGTCGCCGACAAGGAGCTGAACGCCTTCGTCGCGGGCGGACAGAACATCTTCCTGCACACCGGGCTGATCGAGGAAACCGAGACGCCCAATCAACTGTTGGGCGTCATCGCCCATGAAGCGGGGCACATCTCGGGCGGTCACTCGGTTCGCTCGGGCGACATGCAGCGCGCTGGAATGGCCCCCTTTCTGCTGACCATGGGGATGGGCCTTGCCGCAGCCCTGGCCGGACAAGGCCAGCTGGGCGCGGCCCTGATGACAAGTTCGACCTATTTCGGCCAGCTCAGCATGCTCAGCTATTCGCGGGTCCAGGAAGCCGCCGCCGACCAGGCGGCCGTCTCGTCGTTGCAGCAGGCGGGACTGTCGTCGCGCGGGCTCGTCGAGTTCTTCGACAACTTCCGCTACCAGGAGATCTTCTCCGAGCAGAAGAAGTACCAATTCTTCCGCAGTCACCCGCTGTCGTCAGAGCGCATCGAGGCCCTGCGCCGCCGGGCGGAAGACCAGTCTCACTACGCCGATGTCGACAGCGCCGAGGTGATCGAACAGCACAACATCGTCAAGGCCAAGCTGCAGGCGTTCCTCAGCCCGCCACAGCAGACCTTCATCCGTTACCAGGACCGCGACACCCGGTTCGTGGCCCGCTATGCCCGGGCCATCGCCTACTACCAGTCCGGCGAGACCGAGAAGGCTCTGACAGCAATCAACAAGCTGATCGAGGAACGCCCCGACAATCCATACCTGTGGGAACTGAAAGGTCAGGTGCTGTTCGAAAACGCGCGCGCCGCCGAAGCG
>JANNVY010000251.1:0-1588 GCA_031408375.1 Pseudomonadota bacterium
CCTGGCCCTGGCCCAGGACGACCAGTCCGAGCCGCCGCCGCCCCTGGTATTCGACGATCCGCCCGCTGATCCGGTGGCCACGCCGCCGGTCGAAGAGCCGCCGCCCGCGCCGGGCGAGGTGGCGCCGTCCAACGATTCGACCAACAACGCCGCCCCAGCCGCCGCGCCTGTCGATGGCGCCGACGCCAGCGCGGACGCTACGGAAGAGACCGCCGCCGTCGACCTTCCCCAGGTTCCGCTTGAGGTCGAGGCGCCGACCGGCAAACGCGTGCGCCATGCCGTCGCGATCATCCAGGCGCTGGACAAGATCACCGCCGAGACCATCCGCTTCGAGGCGCGCGTCGGCGTGCCGGTGAAGTACCGCGGCCTGGTCTTCACCGTGCGCACCTGTGAGACCTCGTCGGACGAGGAGGCGATCATGGATGCTATCGCCTACCTGCAGATCCGCGCCGAGCCCCGCACGGTCACTGAGCGGCAGCCCTCGCGCGAAGTCTTCCGCGGCTGGATGTTCGCCTCGTCGCCGGGCCTGAACCCCTTGCAGCACCCGGTCTACGACGCCTGGGTCATCGCCTGTAAGGCCTGAGCCCCGCTGGCCCTCGGGCCCAGCGCGAAGAAGTCCCCGTCCACCTCAAGCGCCGCTTCCAGTTGGGCGTGATAGGCCTTGCGCGGGATCTCAAGTGCGCCGAACTGGGTCAGGTGGCTGGTCAGGAACTGGGTGTCCAGCAGGCGATAACCGCCGGCCTTCAGCCGCCCGACCAGATGGACCAGCGCCACCTTCGAAGCGTCGCGCTCGTCGGAAAACATGCTCTCGCCGAAGAAGGCCCCACCCAGCGAAACCCCATAGAGGCCGCCGACCAGAGCGCCCTCGCGCCAGCACTCCAGCGAATGGGCGAGGCCGCGCGCGAACAGGCCCTGGTACATGCCGCGGATGGCGTCGTTGATCCAGGTGTCGTCGCGGCCCGGGCGGGGCAGGGCGCAGAGGTCGACGACCTGGTCGAAGGTCGTGTCGATCCGCACCTCGAAACGGTCGGCGCGGACCGTGCGGGCCAGCCTGGCGGGGACATGGAAGGCAACAAGCGGCAGCACGCCGCGCAAATCCGGATCGACCAGGAAGACCCGCTCGTCGTCGCGCGCCTCGGCCATCGGGAAGACCCCGCGGGCGTAGCACTCGACCAGATCCTCAAGGGTGAAGGCGGTCACGCCGGGGCTCAGGCGAGGTTCCTGGCCGCCCACTTCTCGAGCCAGTGGATGTCGTAGGCGCCGCTGAGGATATCGGGCTCCTGCAGCAGGTCCTGGAACAGCGGGATCGTCGTGTCGATGCCGGCAACGACCATCTCGTTCAGGCAGCGCCGGGTGCGCGCGATGCACTCGGCGCGGTCGCGGCCATGGACGATCAACTTGCCGATCAGGCTGTCGTAATAGGGCGGGATCGCATAGCCGGTGTAGAGGTGGCTATCGAGGCGTACGCCCAGGCCGCCCGGGGCGTGGAAGTCGGTCACCGTGCCCGGCGAGGGCGTAAACGTGCGCGCGTTCTCGGCGTTGATTCGGCACTCGATGGCGTGGCCTTCGAAGACGATGTCATCCTGGG
>JANNVY010000252.1:0-3911 GCA_031408375.1 Pseudomonadota bacterium
GGCCAGGCGCGCGAGCGACGGCTGACCATGCTCACAGGGTCGGTGAGGCGGCTAAGCGAAGACGACAGGCGCACGCTCGACCGCGCCGCCCGCCTGCTGATGGAATTGGCCCGAGGGACCGCGCTGGACTGATCACTGCCCGGTGAATAGGGTTCAGCCGAACACGGATATCCGGAGACATCCCATGCGCCTCATCCTTATCGCCGCCGCCTCGGCCCTGGCGCTGACCGCCTGCACACCCGCTGCCGACGCCGGAAAGGCAGGCGACGCGACGGCCGCGCCGCCGCCGCCGGCCGCCGCGCCGGGCGATCCGGTGCTGAACAACATAGACCTGACCCAGGATCTGCGTGCGGTCGGCACCGAGCCCTTCTGGGCTGTGGAGATGACCAAGGCGGGCCTGACCTTCTCCGGCCCCGACCGGCCCAATTCCACCGCACCCAACACCGGCCCCGCCGTGCATGAGGGCGAGGCGTCGTGGACGGGGACGACCGCCGACGGCAAGGCGCTGAAGGTCACCCTGACCGCCGGCCCCTGCTCGGACGGCATGAGCGAGCGGGAGTATCCCCTGAAGGCCAAGGTCGAGCTGGGCGACGAGATGTTCAGGGGATGCGCCGCCACCGTGGCCCAGCTCGGGCAGCCGGTCCCGGGCGAGTAGGGCCGTGAGTCCGCTGCTTCAAATTGGCGGGCTTGGGGCGGTAGCGATGCTGCTGCTGGCCGCCAGCGCCGATGCTGCGCCCTCGCGCTACCTGATCAATCGCGCGAACGTCCTCGAGCCGATCACAGCGGTCGGGACCGAGCCGTTCTGGGGCATCACCATCACGGGCCGCTCGGTGACCTGGTCGGACCCCGAGACCGAGAACCGCACCGGCCGGGTCGGCAAGCCCCGGCTGTCCAGCGGCAAGGCGGTATGGAAAGGCCAAGTGAGCGGTCACGGCGCCTTCACCCTGACCGCTACCCGCGGGCCCTGCTCCGACGGCATGAGCGACTTCACCTATCCGCTGACGGTGAAGGTGAAGACCTCGGACCTCACCTTCAACGGCTGCGCCGCGACGGTGGCGGCGTTCGAACGACGCGACCGCGAGGGCCGCGACGAGGGCGAAATCCGCTAGAGCATTTTCCGGCGAAGTGGACACCGGTTCGCCGCCAGAAAATGCGACCACACAAGGGACTGGAGCGATCGACCTGATGCAATCAGGTCGGACTTCGCTCTAGCGGGCGAAGCCTAGTAGATCTCGAACAGGCCCGCCGCGCCCATGCCGCCGCCGATGCACATGGTGGCCACGCCCAGTTTGGCGCCGCGGCGCTTGCCTTCGATCAGCAGGTGGCCGGACACGCGCGTGCCGGTCATGCCGAACGGGTGGCCGATCGAGATCGAGCCGCCGTTGACATTGTACTTTTCCGGATCGATGCGGAGTTTGTCGCGGCTGTAGAGGCACTGCGAGGCGAAGGCCTCGTTCAGCTCCCACAGGTCGATGTCGTCGACCTTCAGGCCGTGGCGCTCGAGCAGGCGCGGCACGGCGAAGACCGGTCCGATCCCCATCTCGTCGGGCGAACAGCCGGCGACGGCGAAGCCCTTGAGGCGACCGAGCGGCTCAAGGCCCCGGCGCGCGGCCTCCGCGGCCTCCATGACCACAACGGCGGCGCCGCCGTCGGACAGCTGCGAGGCGTTGCCGGCGGTGACGAAGGCGTCTTCGCCCTTGATCGGCTTCAGCGAGGCCAGCCCCTCGAGCGTGGTCTCGGGGCGGTTACATTCATCGCGGGTGACGGTGTAGTCGACGATCGACTCCTGGCCGGTGGCCTTGTCGACCACCTTCATCTTCGTCGCCATCGGGACGATCTCGGCGTCATAGCGGCCGGCGGCCTGGGCCGCTGCGGTGCGCAGCTGGGATTGCAGCGAATACTCGTCCTGGGCCTCGCGAGTGACGCCGTAGCGCTTGGCCACGATATCGGCGGTGTCGATCATCGGCAGGTAGATGTCCGGCCGCGTCTTCATCAGCTCGTCGTCGGTGAAGTAGTGGGTGTTGAAGTGGCCGCCCATGGTGACGAGCGAGATCGACTCCACGCCGCCGGCGACCATCACATCGGCGCCCTCGCGCTCGACGTAGCCGCAAGCCAGGGCGATCGATTGCAGGCCTGACGAACAGAAGCGGTTGACGGTCTGGCCCGAGACAGTGATCGGCAGGCCGGCGCGAAGGGCCGCGTCGCGGGCGATGTTGTGGCCGGTGGTCCCCTCGGGATTACCGCAGCCGATGATCACGTCCTCGATCTCGCCGCCCTCAAGGCCGGCGCGCGAGACGGCGTGCTTGATCGCGTGGCCGGTCATGGCCGCGCCGTGCGTGTTGTTGAAACCGCCGCGGACGGACTTGGCCAGTCCGGTACGGGCGAACGAGACGATCACGGCTTCGCGCATGGCATTCCTCATTGGGAGAACACCGACGCGCTATGCCAACCGGCGGTCGCGATCAAGTCCGTCTTAAAAGAAAACGCCCACGGCCTGGATCACGGCCAGGGCCAGAAAACCGGTCGCGGCGAGGGCGCCGAGGCCGACGGTGGCGGTCACGGCGATGGCCACAGGCGACTTGCGGCGGCTGCGATTGACGTTGCGGATGTAGACGAACGGTGCGCGCTGGAACGCTTCGGAACCAACGATATTGTGGCGGGACATATTCACGCTCCCTTGAACTGAGTGGCCGCGCGTCACCTTGCGTCCTGATGTGGCCAAAGCGGGGCGAGCAGCGTTCGCTGCGGAGCCTTCTGCTTCACACATGTGCTAGATGGGGACGGGGGGTCGATTCCGATAGGAGACCCGCATGCGTTCGTACCGTTCGGCCATCGCAGTCATCGCCGTGCTCGTGCTGGCAGGTGCGCCGGCCACTGTACCGGCTCGCGAGGCGAGCCCCGCAGTCGTCGTCAACATGACCTTCGGGCTGAAGTTTGATCCAGCCGAGGTTCGCGTCCGCGCCGGCCAGACCGTGGAGTGGCGCAACAAGGCCTTCTTCCCCCACACGGTGACCTTTGATCCGTCCCAGGCAGATGATGCCTCGCACGTGTCCTTGCCCGAAGGCGTCGCTCCCTTCGATTCCGGAAGCATCGGCGGCGGCCAGAGCTGGCGCCACACGTTTACGACGCCCGGGACCTACCGCTACATCTGCAAGCCCCATGAGGGCCACGAAATGCTCGGGACCGTGATCGTCGCTCCCTAGGGGGAGTCAGTCGCAGTATCGGCGCTCGCCACGGCGATCGTGACGCTGGTCACGGCAGCCAACGGGCCGCTCTCCGCGATGATCGCTCCGGTACTCGCCGCCATGCTCGGTGCGTCCGGCGTAGTAGCCGTAGCCGGGATAGTAGTGGACGCCGTCATGGTGGTCCCGGTCGTGGCGGTGGTCGCGGTGGTGGCCACGGTCGCGGCGGCTTTCACCCCGCCGGTCCCAATAGCCGTCATAGCGCGACCCGTAGGCCGGCAGGTCGCGGGTGCGCTCATAGTTGGCGCGGGCGCAGCCGTAGCCTTCGCATTCCTCGGCGGCGGCTGTAGCGGGGAGGGCGAGCCCCATGGATGCGGCGAGGGCGACGGCGGCGAGTAGCGAGGTGACGGCGCGGCGCATGTGTAACGCTCCCTGAGCGGCCCTGCTCAAGGTTAACGTAGACCTAGCCGTTCGGCTCCTCAATGGCCGTGCACCGCGCCAGTTTGGGGGCGCGTCTGTCCGGTCACGACTCAAAACCGCGAGGCGCGCGTTCGAGACCCGACTCGCCTAAGCTCGCCGCATGAGCCAGCGCCGCTTCAAAACCTGGGAGTTCTTCGCCGGCGGCGGCATGGCGCGGCTGGGGCTGGGCGCGGACTGGGATTGCCTGTTCGCCAACGACTTCGACCCCCGCAAGGCCGCGACCTACAGCGCCAATTTCGGTGAAGGCGA
>JANNVY010000253.1:0-3472 GCA_031408375.1 Pseudomonadota bacterium
TCCACGTCACCGCGGCCAGGCACGCCACCAGGAAGCCCAGCGTCGCGGCCAGGCTGACCCAGACCCCAACATCCGACACGCCGTAGAAGCTCCAGCGGAAACCGCTGACCAGATAAACCCCCGGGTTGAACAGGGCGATGGTCTTCCAGACGCCCGGCAGCATGTCGATGGAATAGAAGCTGCCGCCCAGAAAAGTGAGCGGCGTGACGATGAGCAGCGGCACCACTTGCAGCTTCTCGAAGCCGTCGGCCCAGATGCCGATGATGAAGCCGACCAGGCTGAAGGTGACGGCGGTGAGCACCAGGAAGAGCAGCATCCAGAACGGGTGCAGCACCTGCAGCGGCACGAACAGACCGGCTGTGGCCAGGATGATCAGGCCCAGCAGGATGGACTTGGTGGCCGCCGCGCCGACGTAGGCCAGCAGGATCTCGCTGTAGGAGATGGGCGCCGACAGCAGCTCGTAGATGGTGCCGCTGAACTTGGGGAAATAGATGCCGAAGGACGCGTTCGACAGGCTCTGGGTGAGCACGCTGAGCATGATCAGCCCGGGCACGATGAAGGCCCCGTAGCTGACGCCATCGATTGACGTCATCTGCGACCCGATGGCCGCGCCGAAGACCACAAAATAGAGCGAGGTCGAGAGCACCGGCGAGATGATGGACTGCATGAGGGTGCGCCAGGTCCGCTTCATCTCGAAGCCGTAGATGGCCTTCACGGCCGGCCAGTTGAAAGCAGGCGCGCTCATCGGTTCTGCCTCACCAGGCTGACGAAGATGTCCTCGAGCGAGGACTGGCTGGTCTGGATGTCCTTGAAGCGCAGGCCCGCGCCCGTGAGGTCGGTGAGCAAGGAGGTGATCCCCGTCCGCTCCGCCGAGCTGTCATAGGTATAGGTCAACTCGCCCCCGTCCGCCGAGCGCTCAAGCTTGTATTTGGCGAGCGCCTTTGGCACGGATTTGATCGGCTTCTGCAGTTCGATGCAGAGCTGCTTCTTGCCCAGCTTACGCATCAGCACCGACTTCTCCTCCACGACGATCAGCTCGCCCTTGGAGATCACCCCCACACGGTCGGCCATCTCCTCGGCCTCCTCGATGTAGTGGGTGGTCAGGATGATGGTGACGCCGGAATCGCGCAGCGCCCGGACCACCGCCCACATGTCCTGGCGCAGCTCGACATCGACGCCGGCGGTGGGTTCATCGAGGAACAGTATGCGCGGCTCGTGGCTCAGCGCCTTGGCGATCATCACCCGCCGCTTCATGCCGCCCGAGAGCGTCATGAGCTTGTTGTCCTTCTTGTCCCAGAGCGACAGCTCCTTGAGGATCTTCTCGATGTGGGCGGGATTCGACGGCTTGCCGAAGAGGCCCCGCGAGAAGGTCACCGTGTCCCATACCGATTCGAAGGCGTCGGTGGTCAGCTCCTGGGGCACCAGGCCGATCTTGGAGCGCGCCGCGCGGAAATCCTTTCGGATGTCGTGACCATCGGCGGTGACCGTCCCGGCCGTGCCGTTGACGATGCCGCACACGATCGAGATCAGCGTCGTCTTCCCGGCGCCGTTCGGCCCGAGCAAGGCGAAGATCTCTCCGCGGCGAATGTCCAGGCTCACGTCCTTCAGGGCCTGGAAGCCGCCCTTGTAGGTCTTGGAGAGCCCGGTGATGGAGACGATGGGCTCGCCGCTGGAAGCGGGAGCCGCGCCCTGACTGGCGATGTTCGGCATGGGCGGTGACTTGGGCTGAAGCGAAGCGGTTTTCAAGCGTATTGCGTCCATTCTCCGCTCCGGTTCGCCGAGTCGACGAGTGAGCTCCCAGAAGATCGACAAAAAGCCCCGCGGAATTGACGGCCGGAACCTGAGGAACCCGGTTACTTGACATTAAGAAAGAACACTTACAGAACACCCAGACCCAGTTCACGACTTGTTCCGAGGCCGCCATGCTAACCCGCAAGCAGCACGAGCTCCTGATGTTCATCCACGAACGTATCAAGGAGCAGGGCGTCTCGCCCTCCTTCGACGAAATGAAGGAGGCGCTGGACCTCGCGTCCAAGTCCGGCATCCACCGTTTGATCACGGCGCTGGAGGAGCGCGGCTTCCTGCGTCGCCTGCCCCACCGGGCCCGCGCGCTGGAAGTGCTCAAGTTGCCCGACAGCGCCTCGGCCGGTGCGCCGCGCGGTCACGGCGGCTTCCGGCCCCAGGTCATCGAAGGCGCCCGCCCCGCAGCTTCGACAGCGTCCGAGCCCGCCAACGACTCCCGTGAGCTGCCGGTGCTGGGCAAGATCGCCGCCGGCGTGCCCATCGACGCCATCCAGCATGAGCGCGACCGCATGAGCGTTCCCGAGAGCATCCTGGGCTCGGGGGAGCACTTCATCCTCGAAGTCAGCGGCGACTCGATGATCAACGCCGGCATTCTGGACGGTGACCATGTCGTCATCCGCCGCTCGGATTCAGCCAATTCCGGCGAGATCGTCGTGGCCCTGATCGAAGGCGAGGAAGCCACCCTCAAGCGCCTTCGCAAGAAGGGAGCGTCCATCGCCCTGGAAGCCGCCAACCCTGCCTACGAGACCCGAATTTATGGTCCCGACCAGGTCGAGGTGCAGGGCAAGCTGGTCGGGCTGATCCGCAAGTACCATTAGGTCGGCGGTCCGCCCCTAGGGTGGGCTGGCAGGCTTGCGTGGACTCGCGGTCCAGGGGCGATCCCCGCGCAGCGGCGTCGCCCACTGCCCGAACCACGCTCCGTTCCGGCGCCATAGTTCCAGCGAGCCCCCACGCGCGAAGTCCACGCCATCCAAAACCAACTTGTCTGAACAGGCGGGCGGCAGGGCGCGGACCGTCGCGCGCACGCTGATCACGTCAGCGGTGCGGCAGAGCAACGTCAGCTTGTCCGGCTCTGGCGCCTTCTTGCCCCACCAGGTCGCGAGTTTCAGTGGCGGGTTCACGCCGGGGATGCACTGGTAGCGACCGCAGATGTAAGGCGCAGCGCCGCTGGCCTCTTGCACGATCAGCCCTCTGCGGCGGGTCCAGATATCGACGGCGAAGGCCTTGGCGTTGTCGCGCAAGGCCACCCCTTCCCGCCCTTCCCGGACCACGGCGGCGGAGCCGTCGCTGGCGATCCAGATGTCGGGTGCCGGCGCGCGCGGCCAGACCAGCACCGCCAGCGCGAAAGGCAGGCCCAACAGCCGCCCCCACCCACGCCACAGGCAGGCGAACAGGATCCCCAGGAAGGCGATGACCAGGGCGACCTGCGGCGCGCTGGGGATCAGCTGCACCGCGCCCGGCAAGCCCGCGAAAAACTGGCCCACATCAAGCATCCGGTCCACACCCCAGCCCGCGACCGCCAGCGCCCAGGCGCCCAGGCCGCCCACCATTTCCAGCACGGCGCCCATGAACAGGAATGGCATGATGACCAAGCTCGACAATGGCTCGACCGCCAGGTTGGCGAACAGGCCGTACACGGCGGTGCGGTTGAAATGCTGCATGGCGAAGG
>JANNVY010000254.1:0-2320 GCA_031408375.1 Pseudomonadota bacterium
GATGACAGTGAAGCGGTCGCTCAGCGGGTGCTTCTTGCCGTCGACGGTGACGGCCCGCTCCTGCATGGCCTCCAGCAGCGCGGCTTGAGTTTTCGGCGGGGTGCGGTTGATCTCGTCGGCCAGCAGCAGGTCACAGAACACCGGCCCCTTGGTCAGGGTGAAGGTCGAGGTCTGGAAGTTGAACAGGTTGGTCCCGATGATGTCGCCGGGCATCAGGTCGGGCGTGAACTGGATGCGACCGTACTTCAGCCCCAGGGTCTGGGCGAAGGTCTGGGCCAGCAGGGTCTTGGCCGTGCCCGGCGGTCCTTCCAGCAGCACGTGCCCGCCCGCGAACAGGGCGCACAGCATCAGGTCGACGGTGTTGGTCTGACCCACGATGGCCTTGCCGACCTCCGCGCGCATGCGCTCGGCGATGGCTCTCACCTCATTGACGTCCACGGGTCATCTCCAGTCTCCAGCGGTGCAGTTTGCGGGCGACCCTGATCAGGTCTCCCGGCGTCTTGGCGCCCCGGGCTTCAGCAGCCAGGGCCGTGTATTGGTCGTGCGATCCCAGCGTTCCGCCCAGGCGGTCCAGGAACGCGTCCAGCGCTTCGCCGTCCAGGTTTCGCGGCGCGCCGATGGACCGGGCGACCGAGGCGCGAACCAGCTGGGCGTAGGGCCCGGCCATGCGGTGCTCGCGCCGGGCCAGGCGCACCAGGCCGGCGGAATTGTCGGCCAGCGCCCGCTTGCCAAGCGCGATGGCGCGGCCCTGACGGCGCCCCGGCCCAAAACGCACGAAGGCCTGGTAGGCGATCAGGGCGGTCGCGGCGAGCAGAGCCAGGGTGGCGCCCAGCATCGGCGGCTCCAGCATCAGCCGCACCACGCTGCGCGGCCGCTGGAACCCGTGCAGGGTCAGGTCGAAAATCACCGGCCCGCCGCCGGTCCAGATCAACCGCAGCAGGTGAATCGCGGCCAGCGCGCGGGCCGGGTTCTTGAGCCCCTGGGTGTTCAGCAAATCCGGATCCGCAAGGACATAGATGCCGGAGCCCTTGTCCATGGCCAGCACCGATGCGCCGGTCTCATCCACGAGGACGGGAATCAGGCTCGGACCGGAAATCGTCTGTAACCGGTCGACCTCACCCAGGTCGGTCGCGAACAATGTGCCATCGGGACGCATCAGTCGCGGACGGCCCGCCGCCGGGCGTCGGTTGACTGTTGTCAGAGGCTGCCGAGCCTGGTCGCCGCGAGCGTCGTCGGCGCCGCTGCTTGCGTTCGCGGCTTCTTCGTCCTCGATGTCCTCCTCCAGGCCGAGGTCCGCGACCGGGCGGGCGATGATGCGCTCGTCGTAGAGGCCGACCGCTTTCACCCATGCGGGCTTGTTTGGCAGCGGCTGGGTTCCCCACTTGGGCAGCACCACCAGCACGGCGCCGTCGTGGTGAATGGCTTCCAGCGCTTCGGATCCGTGTTGCGGCCCCGGTGTCAGGATCAGCAGCCCCTCACTGGAGTCCGCGTGCAGCGGGCCGCGGCTGAGCAGCACCGGCTGGCCGCTGTCGCCCAGCAGGCGCACCACCCCGGCGAACCCGACCGCCGAGCGTGACAGAGGCTGGGCGCCGCCGTCGTCGCCGTTGCGCAGGTCCGGCGCGAAGGCCGAAAGCACCGTCAGCGCCGACAGGGAAAACACCCCGACCAGGATCAGGGCCACGACCGTCTTGACCGAGAAGCGCTGGGTCTGGGCGGTCATCGTGACCATCCGGACGGCAGGGCGAAGTCCTCATAGGCGCGGCGGCAATCGGCGAAGGCCGCAGCGTCCACGTCCGAGCCGCCGAACAGGCTGAGTTCGACCACCCGCGCGATCCTGGTGAAGGCCGGGCGCGCCGCCTCGGGCAGGGCAGTCAGCGAACCGATGTCGCGGGCGGTCTGGGCCGGCCTGACCGTCTGGGGCCGGCGGCTGTCCAGGTCGTCGATGCTGCGCAACAGCAAAAGGTGCGCCGCTTCGGCGTAGAGGCCCTGGGCGGCGAGGCTGTCGGCGTCGGCCAGCAGAGTGCGGGCCGCCTGGACGGTCGGACGCCACTCCGGCTCCGGATCCATTTTCTGCGGACCTTTGGGCTTGAAGCCGAAGCGCACGGCCAGGACTTCGCGCACCAGGAAGAAGATGATGAAGGCCACGATCAGAGCTACGCCGCCCCAGAACACCCAGGTCAGCAAGGGCGCGATGGCGCCGAGCAGCTCGCCGAGCCCCTGCAGCCACGCCGGCGGCTCGGACGGCGGTCGGTCCACGGGGAGTACAAGGTCGAATTGCAGGGTGGGGTCCTGCACCAGCTTGCGATGCGCCGCCAGGACC
>JANNVY010000255.1:0-5006 GCA_031408375.1 Pseudomonadota bacterium
CCGGGCCCGAGCTTGTTGCGACCGGGCCTGATCGGCCCGGACAGGCTCTTTCCCATGCGCCTGACCGCCGACCGGGTGGCGAGGGTCGTGGTGGGGCTGCGGCCGTACCGACCGGCCGGGTTCGTGGTGAAGGCCGAGGCGCTGGGCGCCAAGCGGCTGGTGCACAACTATGGCCATGGCGGAGCCGGCATCACGCTCAGCTGGGGTACGTCGCACCAGGCTGTCGACATCGGGTTCGCTGGGACGGGGCGGGCGCACGCGGTCCTGGGGTGCGGGGCCGTCGGCCTGGCCACCGCACGGCTAATCCAGCAGCGCGGCGGGCAGGTGACCATCTACGCCGAGAGCCTGCCGCCCGATACGACGTCCAACATCGCAGGCGGCCAGTGGCACGCCGCCTGGTCCTATGAACGCGCCGCGGTGGATGCGACGTTCGTGGCCCGGTTCAACCAGGCGGCCCGCCTGTCGCATCGCCACTTCCAGAACCTGTTGGGCGGCCCCTACGGGGTCAGCTGGCGGCGCAACTACTTCGTTTTCGACGAACGCCGCGAATTCGGTCCCCGGGACCTGGCGCTCCAGGACCTGGAGCCGGAGATGGCGGTGCTGGAGCCTGGCCAGCACCCGTTCGGCCGTCGATGGCTGCAGCGCTTCAGCGCCATGCAGATCGAGCCGCAGGTCTACCTCCAGGCGATGCTGGAGGATGTGATCGTCGCAGGCGGCAAAATCGTGGTGCGGAAGTTCAACGCGCCGGCCGAGGTCGCAGCCTTGCCGGAGGACGTGGTCTTCAACTGCACGGGGCTGGGCGCACGCGAACTATTCGGCGACACCGCCATGATCCCGGCGCGAGGGCAGCTGGTCGTGTTCCTGCCGCAGCCGGAACTTGACTACAACCTGACCTACGGCTCGACCTACATTTTCCCGCGCAGCGACGGCGTCATCACCGGCGGGACCTTTGAGCGCGACGTCTGGTCCACCGAGCCCGACTCTGAGACCACCAAGCAGATCCTGGCGGGGGCGGCCGAGACCACGGCTCTGATGCGGCCGCGTTGAGGGGGACCCATGCCTCGACCGATCCGAGTGAAGGATGCGCCTAAGATAGATTATGGGAAATATGCGATGACCTGGTCGGGGTCTCCACCGGATTTCCAAACTCTCGTCTTGTGTCACGGTTCAAGGCTGAACATGCTCCGTGACAGCCATCCGGCCAGCCATCGGGGAACGCATGACGGAAACGCGTGAATCGAAGTCCAGCGGACGCGTTGACGCCTTCGTGGACGCCGCTTTCGCCTTCGCTACGACACTCCTGGTCGTATCAGCGGATGCCCTGCCGACAACCCTCGACGATCTTCTGGGGGCTATCGCCAGAATCCCGGCGTTCGCCGGTGGCTTTGCGCTGCTGGCGCTGTTCTGGTGGTCGCACTACGGATTCCGACAGTTGCACCGTAAGGACGACGGCAAGAGCCTGCTGCTCAGCCTGATGATCGTGTTCGTTATCATGATTTACGTCTATCCGCTTAGATTACTTACTGAATCGGCTGCCTTCTACATCTCGGGGGGGAGCTTGCCCGGCTCGCCGCTGGTGCGCTCCAGCGAGGATATGCGGGTGCTGTACCTGATCTACGGGATTGGCTTCACGGTCCTGGCCGGGCTTTACATGCTGTTGTTCAGCCACGCGTCGAAGGCCGCTGAAGACGAATCCACTCACGCGGACGCCCGCCAGGCCGCCGACCGCTGGCTCATTGTCGGGCTCGTCGGTGTGCTTTCGGTGGTCATGGCGTTGGTGATGCCGCGCACGGATTCCTGGCTCGAGGGTCTGCCCGGCATGATCTACGCCACCATCCCGATCCTGATGCCCGTGTACCTGTGGCTCCGCCGTCCGAAAAAGCGGGGAAAATGAGGCTCAGGCGGCGTCCAGGGTGATGCTCATCCCGTCGTAGGCAGGCTCGACGCCAGGCGGCAGCTTGCCCTTCAGGTCCGCGTAGTCGAGGTCGATGTGCAGATTGGTCAGCACGGCGCGCTCCGGCGCGACCCGCGCGATCCATTTCAGGGCCTTTTCGACGTTGGCGTGGGTCGGATGCGGCGTCCAGCGCAGCGCGTCGACGATCCAGAGCCTCACGCCCTTCAGCGCATCGAACCCGGTCTCGTCCAAATCCGACACGTCACTGGAATAGGCAGCATCTCCAATCCGATAGCCAACTGACTTGATAGGTCCGTGCGCCTGTTCGAAAGTCACAACCGGGATGGCGCCCGACGGGCCGTCAATCGACCAGGCCTCGCCGTGCGGCGGGATAAGGCGCGGCTCGGCGATCGCCGGATAGCCCAGGCCGCCCTCGAAAATGTAGCTGAAGCGCCGGGTGAGCAGATCATGGGTTTCGCGGTCCATGAAGCACGGCGTCCGGCGGCGCGTTCGGACAGCGAAGACCCGGATGTCGTCGATTCCGTGGGTCTGATCGGCGTGGTCGTGGGTGAACAACACGGCGTCCAGCCGGGTCGCCTTCGCGCCCGCCATCTGCAGACGGAAATCCGGAGAGGTGTCGATGACGACTGTCGTCTCCTCATCCTCCACATTGGCCCGGTCCCGGCGGACAAGCATGGAGCAGCGTGAGCGCCGGTTACGCGGCTCAGTAGGATCGCACGCGCCCCACGCCCCGTCCGCGCGAGGCACGCCGCCGGACGAGCCGCAGCCCAGGATCGTGTAGGTCAGGCTCACGGTCGGGGTATCCGGTCAAACAGGGCGAAGAAGGCGTCCTGGGCGCGCTGCTCGGTCGCCTCGCGGGTCCAGCCGCGGACTTCCGCCAGCTTGTCGAAGACATGGGCGACGTAGGCCGGTTCATTGCGCCGGCCGCGCATGGGGACGGGCGCAAGGTACGGACAGTCGGTCTCGACGATGATCCGGTCCGCCGGCATGTCGGCGATGATCGCCCTGACATCGCCGGCGGCCTTGAAGGTCGCGATCCCTGAAACCGAAAACCAGCCTCCCAATTCCGCTGCAGTTTTCGCGAGTTCTGGTCCTGATGTGTAGCAGTGCATGAGGAACCGGAAGGCGCCCTTGCCCATCTCGTCCGTCAGGATCCCGCCCATGACGGCGTCGGCCTCGCGGGTATGGACCACCAGCGGCAGTCCGCTCTCTCGCGCGGCGGCGCAGTGGACCCGGAAGATCTTGGCCTGCACGTCGCGCGGGCTCCAGTCGTAGTGGAAGTCCAGCCCGCACTCGCCGATGCCGACGACCTTCGGCCGCACGGCCAGGGCCAGCAGGTCGGCGACGGTCAGGTCCGGGTTTTCGATGGAATAGTGCGGGTGGGTCCCGGCCGTGCACCAGATGTCGTCGTGGGCCTCGGCGACGGCCCAGGTCTGGTCGAAGGTCGAGACCTTGTCGGAGATCTCGACCATCAGGCGCACGCCGGCCTCGCGGGCGCGCGCGATCACCGCGTCGCGGTCATCGTCAAAGTCCGGGTGATGCAGGTTGACGTGGGAATCGATCAGCATTTGGCGATGATCATGCCGCGCCCCGCACGGTCTTCAACTCGGCCACCAGCGTCCAGAACACGTCGGCGCGGTCGAGATTGAGGGCGTCCGCCTCCCCCGGCGCCAGCGCCAGGCGATCCCAGAGGTTGGCCCAGCGCTCGACCGGCCCTCCTCCCCGGTTCTCGGTGACGCGGCGGCGAACCGCCTCGGCCAACCGGTCAAGGAACAGTTCGAAACGCCGCTGGCCTTCCGCGCCCCGGAACTTGTCGACCACGCTCATCAATTCGGCCTCGGCGGGCGGATCGCCCTCCACCAGGGCCTGGGCCTGAGCGTCGTAGACCAGGGCGTCCGAGCTCGACAGCGCCAGCGCTCGCCCGGGCGCGCCGCGCGCCATGGCAGCGACGGCCAGGATCTGGCTTTCCGGCAGGTCGACGCGCACCCGCAGGAAGTTGGCCACGGCCTCGTCGGACCAGGGCTGGAAGGTCAGTCGGCGGCAGCGCGAGCGGATGGTGGCCATCAGCCGGCCGGGCGCATGGGCCACGAGGAATAGCACGCCGCGTTCAGGTGGTTCCTCCAATGTCTTAAGTAACGCATTGGCCGAATTCATGTTCATATCGTCAGCGGCGTCGACGATCGCGACCCGGTACGGGGATTGCGAGGGCGTCTTGGCGAAGAATTCCGGCAGGGCGCGGGCTGCGTCGACCGAGATGAACTTCTTGACCTTGTCGCCCTCGACCTCGCGCTCCAGCACCATGAAGTCGGGGTGAGACCCTGCCTCGATCATACGGTTGGTGTGGTCCTCGGGCGCCGACCCCAGTAGGCCGTAGCGGTCGTCAGGCGCGGCGCCCAGCAGACGGCGGGCGGCGCGATAGGCGAAGGTCGCCTTGCCCACCCCCTCGGGACCGCAGAGCAGCCAGGCGTGGTGCAGCCGTCCGCGCGCCAGGGCGTCCAGGAAAGCCTGCTCGGGCTCGTCTCCGCCCTCGTAGGCGTAGACCTCGCGTGGGTGGGGCGCCGACTCAGCCATGGCCTTCGGATCGAACAGGCGCCGAGGCGACTTCGGGGAACCGGGCGGACACGGCGGTCCAGACGGCTGCGGCGACGGTATCGGGGTCTCCCGTTGCGTCGATCACGACGCACCGCCCGGGCTCGCTCGCAGCGATGGCGAGGAAATGCTGGCGGAGCCGGCGGTGGAAGTCCGCGCCCTTGCTCTCGAACCGGGCCTCGAACATGTCGCGGCCGAAGGCGCGCTCCAGGCCGACTTCCACCGGCATATCGAACACCAGGGTCAGGTCGGGCTGGTCGCGGCCGACGACCGCTGCATCGATCCCTTCGATGACGGCCGGCGCCACCCCGCCCCCGGCGCCCTGATAGGCACGCGTAGAGTCGGCGAACCGGTCGCAGATCACCCAGGCGCCGCGCGCCAGGGCCGGCCGGATCAGGCGTTCAAGGTGATCGGCGCGGGCGGCGTACATCAGCAGGGTCTCGGCCACCGGCGACCAGCGCCCCGCCTCCCCCTTCACCACCAGGTCGCGCACCGCCTCGGC
>JANNVY010000256.1:0-4473 GCA_031408375.1 Pseudomonadota bacterium
GTTCGGCGGCGTGGCATCCGGCCGACAAAAACCAAGGGCCCGGCGTTTCCACCGGGCCCCTTCAACTCACTGTTTTGTCCAGTCTTTACAGGCCCGGCAGTTTGAAGCGCGGGGTCTGGCGCGAGATCGTGACCGGCCGGCCGCCGGTCAGGCCGCGCAGGCGCTCGGTCTCGGCGGCGGTGTCCACCGGGCTGGCTTCATTGGTGCCGGCCGCAGCCGCGGGCTGGGGCTCGGCGCCGCCGCGCCAGAACATGATCCGGTCAGCGAAAGTCTTTTCCTTGTAGGCGATATCGCCGAACTCATCGTCGACCACATAGCGGGCCAGCGGATCGGCGCGGTCGCCGCCGGCGCGGGCCACCAGGGCCTGTTCGCCTTCGGAACGGTTGGCGGCGGCGCGTTCACCCAGCAGGGCCTGGCGCGCTGCGCTCTCGGGCTGCAGCTCCTGCGGACGGGGCTCGCCCGGCGCAGGCGGACGCAGGGAATACTCAGGCGGCACCACCAGCGGGGCCATGGTCACGACCCGGAACTCGTCGGGAACGACCTTGGACATGCCGAGCGCCTGCTTGGTTGACTGGCAACCGGCCGTGGCGGCTACCGCCGCCGTCAGGATCACGACCGTCATTACGCGTTTGATCATCGTACGCAGCTCCAGCGGCCCGCCCCGAGGCCTGTTGTTGAACTCAGTTACCGCGAACCCGAGCGGATTCCAACCGCTGCCGCACCGCCGGCCAGAAGGCCTCGATGACAATCAGCACGGCTCCGACCGTGATCGCGCTATCGGCGACATTGAAGACCCAGGGAAAGCCCAGGCCCGAGAAGTCCAGGAAGTCGACCACGGCGCCGTAGCGGATACGATCCACGACATTGCCGATGGCTCCGCCCATGAGCAGGCCGAGCGTCCAGGCCATCAGCGGCTTGTCGGTGGTCCGCGCCCACCAGGCCACCGCCGCGGCGATACAGATCGCGAAGATCGAAAAACCCCAGCGGGCAAGGTCGCCGTGGCCGGAACCCAGGCCAAAACTCATGCCCCGGTTCCAGACCAGGGTGAGGTCAAAGATGCCGGAGACCTCGATATGGCCGCGCCGGGTCAGGTCCAGGCCATAGACCACCCACGCCTTGGTGAGCTGATCGAGCGCGATCGTGACGACGGCGATCAGATAGGCGAGGCGCCCCAGCGGCGTGATGGTCGAGAAAAAGGTCATGAATATCCGTTGGCGTGACGCTTAAGGGCGAACCTAGGCATTTTCGCGGTGCGCGTCCCACCAGGCGACTGCGTCAGCATCGCGCAGCGAAAGTTCAGGATAGCGGGGATCGGAGCCGACTTCCGGCAGGATTCGCCAGGAACGGGCGCACTTGCTCCCCTCAGCGCGATTCGGTTCGACGCAGACGCCTGCCCGCTCGGGGATGCGGAAGGCCGAAGCCGGACCGTCGCCGGCGACCAGGGTCGCCTGGCTGGTGCGGAACACTTCGGCCGGGTCGACGCCGTCGAAGGCGCCCAGCAGGTCCGCGTCGGAGACGTGCACGACAGGATCGGCCTCCAGCGCCGAGCCCATGCGCTTTTCACGCCGCTCGATTTCCAGGGCGGCGGTGACCACGTCCAGGACCTGGACGATCTTGCCCCAGCGGGCCGCCTCGGCCGGATTGCTCCAGGCCGCGGGGGTCTCGGGGATGGTGCGCATGGCGTTGGAGCCGCCGTCAGGATGGCGGACGGACCAGGCCTCTTCCGTCGTGAACGAGAGCAGCGGCGCAAGCCAGGCGGTCAGGCGTTCGAACACCGCATCCATCACCGTGCGCGCGGCGCGCCGGCGCAGGGCGTCGGGGCGGTCGCAGTAGAGGCTGTCCTTGCGGATGTCGAAATACAGCGCCGACAGCTCGTTGGAGCAGAACTCCAGCACCGGCCGGGTCACCTCGTTGAACCGGTAGTTGGCGTAGGCCTCGCGCACCTGGCCATCCAGTTCGTGCAGGCGGTGCAGGATGAAGCGTTCCAGCGGCGGCAGTTCGGCGTAGGCCACGGCCTCGTCCGCCGAATAGTCCGACAGGGCGCCCAGCAGGTAGCGCAGGGTGTTGCGCAGCTTGCGATAGGCGTCGGCGGTGGTCTTCAGGATCTCCGGGCCAAGCCGCTGGTCGTCCTCGTAGTCGACCATGGCGACCCACAGCCGCAGGATGTCGGCGCCTGACTGCTCGATGACCTTCTGCGGCTCGACCGTGTTGCCCAGCGACTTGGACATCTTGCGGCCCTGCTCGTCCATGGTGAAGCCATGGGTAACCAGCGCCTTGTAGGGCGCGCGGCCGCGGGTGCCGCAACTCTCCAGCAGGGACGACTGGAACCAGCCGCGATGCTGGTCGGCGCCTTCCAGATAGACGTCGGCCGGCCAGTGCGAGTCGGCCCGGCCCTCGATGGTGAAGGCGTGGGTGGCGCCGGAATCGAACCAGACGTCGAGGATGTCCTCGACCTTTTCGAAGCGCTCGGGATCGTGGTTGCCCAGGAAGTCGCCTGCGGGGCGGTTGAACCAGGCGTCCGCGCCCTCCGCCGTGATGGCGTCGACGATGCGCTGGTCGACGGCCTCGTCGTGCAGCGGCTGGCCAGTCTGCTTGTCCATGAACATGGCCAGCGGCGTGCCCCAGGCGCGCTGGCGGCTGATCAGCCAGTCGGGCCGGCCGTCGACCATCGAGCCGATGCGGTTGCGGCCCTGCTCGGGGAAGAACCGCGTCTGCGCCAGGGCGTCCACGGCAGTCTCGCGCAGGGTCTTATCCGAGCCCTGGATCGGCCGGTCCATGGAGACGAACCACTGGGGTGTGTTGCGGAAGATCACCGGGGCCTTGGAGCGCCACGAATGGGGGTAGGTGTGCTCGATCCGGCCGCGGGCCAGCAGGGTGCCTGCCTCGATCAGCTTTTCCATCACCGCGCCGTTGGCGGGGCCGAACTTGCCGATCTTCTTGCCCTCGGTCTCCAGCACCTTGAGGCCGGCGAACAGGGGCACGTGGTCAAAGTAGGCGCCGTCCGGATCGACCGTGTCGGGGACCTCGTGATGACCGTGGGCGCGCCAGACCTCGAAGTCGTCCGCGCCGTGGCCGGGCGCGGTGTGCACGAAGCCGGTGCCCGCGTCGTCGGTCACATGGTCGCCAGCCAGCAACGGCACGGCGAAGCCATAACCGCTATCCATTTCGGCCAGCGGGTGGGCGGCCACCAGGCCGGACGGATTGATGCCGTCGATGCGCTTCCAGGTGGCGATCTTGGCGGCCGAACGCACGTCGTCGGACAGGCGATCGGCGACGATCAGCCGGTCGCCCGGCTTGGCCCAGGGCTCGAAGCCGAGGTCCTGCTCCATCGCCTCGACCTCGTAGATCCCGTAGTCGATCTCGGGGCCGTAGCTGATCGCCCGGTTGGCCGGGATGGTCCACGGCGTGGTGGTCCAGATCACGATCGACGGGGTCGAGTGGCTGAAGGCCAGCAGGTCGTCGGGGTGGTCGTCGGTCGCGCCGGTGACCGGGAACTTCACCCAGACGGTGGGCGAGACGTGGTCGTGGTACTCGATCTCGGCGTCAGCCAGGGCGGTGCGCTCGACGGGGCTCCACATCACCGGCTTGGAGCCGCGATACAGCTGGCCGGTGTTCTTGAACTTGTGGAATTCCTTGACGATTATCGCCTCGGTCCCGAAATCCATGGTGGCGTAGGGCTGGTTCCAGCGGCCCAAGACGCCCAGGCGCTTGAACTCTTCGCGCTGCTTGTTGATCCAGTCTCCGGCGTAGGCGCGGCAGCGCTCGCGGAACTCGGCCTTGGAGACCTCGTCCTTGCGGCGGCCCTGGTTGCGGAACTCTTCCTCGATCTTCCACTCGATCGGCAGGCCGTGGCAGTCCCAGCCGGGCACGTAATCGACGTCGTAGCCCAGCAGGAAGCGCGAGCGGACGACGAAGTCCTTGAGCAGCTTGTTCAGCGAGTGACCGATGTGGATGGCGCCATTGGCGTAGGGCGGGCCGTCGTGCAGCACGAACAGGGGCGCGCCGTCGGCCTGCCGCTGCTTGCGGGTCGCCTCATAGAGGTTTGCTTCCGCCCATTTCGCCAGGATCTCGGGCTCGCGCTGGGGCAGGCCCGCGCGCATGGGGAAGGGCGTGTCGGGGAGGAATACGGTCTCGCGGTAATCGCGAGCGGGCGTTTGGGCGTCGTCGGCCATGACGGATCCAGTCAGGTGCTCGGTGATGGGGAAGGTGAAGCGAACCCGGCGCGCGCTGGGGAGACCCCCGGCGGCGTCACGCCGGGCGGTTAATTCGGTTCACGAGAAACGTCCGAACGACCATGGGAGCGGGTGTAGCGCACGGGGGGCGGGGCGGCAACGGCGACGGGAGGCGTGTCCTCAGCCCCGATCCAGCCACCAGCGGGCCTGTGCGACATCCTACACGATATGGCTCTTGAGCGCGTCGAGGGTGTCGAAGTACAATACCTCGAGAATGAAGCCGACAAGTCCGACTTCGATG
>JANNVY010000257.1:0-5766 GCA_031408375.1 Pseudomonadota bacterium
TGTCGCCCTGGTCCAGAAGCAGCCCGCCATCTGGCGCCTGCGCCCCGACCAGAAGGTCGTCGCCATGGGCGAATGGCCGACCGCCGAGCAAAGGCTGGCGGCTGCGGAGCGGATTGTGGGTGAGCTGGCGCGGTTGGCGGCGGCTGGGTAGCGCCTTCCTTCTCCGGAGGAGAGGGATGTCCCAGCGTGCCGGAGCCGCAGGCGCAGGCCTCCGCTGGAGGGTGAGGCGGAACCTCAACGTCTACCGTCATGGCTCCCCCTCAACCTTCCGCGCAAGAAATCTTCGCCTGCGGCTTCGATTGCGCGGGGCCCTCCTTCTCCTCCGGAGAAGGGTAGCTGGCGCTAGCCCGCCTGCAGCTGCCCGAGCTGCGCCGCGACTTCCAAGGCGTCCGCCGCGGTCTGGCCGGGTTCCAGCCTGGCGACCCCGACGTCGAACTCAATGACGAAGGGCGGTTCGCCGTCGCCGTTCTCGAAGGCGGTACAGCCCAGTACCGCGGCGATGCGCTCGCCGACCAGGCGGGCCTGGGAAGGGACGGTGGCGGGCAGGGCCAGCGCGAAGACTTCCGGGCCGAGGCGGGCGGCAGTGTCTTCAGCGCGGACGAGCCGGGCGATCATCGAGCCGATCTGCGGCATAGCCTTGTCCAGCCATCCGCCCTCGCGGGCCCGGGTGACCTCCGGGCGTTCGGACACCTTCAGCACGCAGACCGAGAGCGGCCGCCTCAGGGCCTGGGCCGAGCGGCCCAGCCGCACCAGGTGGGTGGCGAACAGGTCGCGGGTGAACAGGCCGGTGGCCGCGTCCATCAGGCCCGAGCCGCGCACCTTGTCCAGCGCGTCGCGCACCGCCGTCTGGCGGCGATAGGCGCGGGCCAGAGCCATGATCCGCGCGGCGCTCTCGGTCTCGGGCACGTCCGGCGCCGCCACGTCGGTGACGCCGCGATTGTAGGCCTCCGACAGGTTCAGGTCGGCGTTGTGGCGCAGATAGAGCAGGGTAGGGACGTGGTAGAGGCGGGTGTTGCGCCGCATGCCGCCGGCGATCGACAGGGCTGACGCCTGGTCATCACCGCCCCACAGGACCACGGCGTCGAACGGGCGCTCGTGCAGATAGTCGAACGCTGTATAGGCCGTGAAAGCCGCGACGACGTCCGTATTCCCGGTTTCCTGCAGCGCGTTCGAGAGCGCCAGGAACGCGGGGGCCGGCTCGCCCACGACGAGGACCCGGGCGGGGCGGGCCGGTTGCGCCGGCAGCTCCAGCAGCACGCCCTTCTCGCCGAAGGTGTCGCGGCGCAGGGCGAACTCCTCTTCCGCCACGGCCGCACGAACGGCCTGTTCCAGGCGCAGCGCCGCCTGGGCCGGATGCGGCTGGGACGGCAGGACGAGATCAAAGGCGGAGAAGTCGCCCCGGCCGCCGGCCTGGGCCAGCGCGATGATCGGCAGGCGCAGCGGTTTCACGGCGGCGCGCAGCTGAGCCACGGCCT
Organism: Pseudomonadota bacterium; assembly: GCA_031408375.1. Taxonomy (GTDB): domain Bacteria; phylum Pseudomonadota; class Alphaproteobacteria; order Caulobacterales; family Caulobacteraceae; genus JAEZEZ01. Next base: position 1,476 of record JANNVY010000257.1, read on the forward strand.
CGAGGTCGGCCTTGCCGGCCACACAGTCGACGATCGCCGCCTCGATCGGAAAATCACCGAGGGCGACGCAGGCGGCGTCAAGCGTTCGGGCCGTGACCGTGCGCCACCCAAGCCGGTCCAGCCCCTCGGCCAGCGGCCCTGTGACGGCGTCAGCCGCCGACAGGATCAAGACGCGCGCGCTAGGCCCCAAAACTTCACCCCCGCGCACCTGGCGCGTTGCCGCGACCCGCCCCCGGGCCACGTGGAATCCGATGGGGACGATACAGACCCATGCGACCGCCGCAAGCGCCTCGTCCCCAAGGCCATTTCGCAAACCGTCGTTCGGCCTTTGCGTCGGGGCTTCGCGTTCCGCGCGAAGGCCGGTATGCATCAGCGCGAGTGGAGGAAGCGTATGGCGTCTCTCAGCCGCCGCGCCATGGTTGGCGGGCGCATTGCATCGCGTATCGTCGTCCGCGCCCTCATCCGGCTGTGGGGACGCGACGTCATGCTCTATGTGGGCGGCGTGTCGTTCTTCGCCCTGTTGGCGGTATTTCCGGCGTTGGCCCTGCTGCTCAGCTTCTACGGCATGATCTTCAATCCCGAGCAGGCCCGAGCCCAGGCCGAAGGTGTCTCGCAGCTCCTGCCAATGGGGGCACGAACCCTTTTCCAGCGCGAAATCACCGACCTGACCGGGCACTCGATCCGCGCCCTGTCGGCCCAGAGCTTCCTCGCCCTGATCATCGGCGCCTACGCCACCCATCGCGGCTTCAAGGCCCTGCTGGCGGGACTGAACTTCATCCACGATGAGGACGATCCCCACGGGTTCGTTCGATTCAACGTGCTCGCCTTCATCGTGGCGCTGGCCACCTTCGCCTTCGCTACCCTGATTTCCGGCGCGGTGCTCGTGTCCCGGCTGATGGGGGTGCGCGACGTCGAGATCGAGGGCTGGGGCTGGATCGATTCGGAGTGGCTATGGGTCGGCCTGGGCCTCGTGGCCGGTTTCACCAGCCTGTTCCGCTACGCCATGTCGCACCGCTCGAGGGTCATCTGGCGCGCGGCCATTACCGGCGGCGTGGCGACCACGGCCCTGGCGCTGTTCGCCTCCTGGGCCTCCGCCTACTACGTCAACCAGATCTCGGCCCTGGGCGCGACCTACGGCTCGATCAGCGCCGTGGTGGTCTTCCTGATCTGGCTGTCATGGTCGGTGAACGCGGTCTTCTTCGGCGGGGCGCTGGCCACCGAGGTCGAGGTCGCCCTGCATGAATACCGGGGCGTTGACCGCAAGGCGACGCGGCAGACCCGTTCACTCAAGACCGGGGCGCCGCACCGCGCTTTTCGACGAGGAAGCTGAGGGTCTTTCCCTCCGCGCCGCTCTCAACCAGCAGGTCGCCGGTTTCGGTCGTGAAGTGCGGCACATCCACCTTTGCCATTGGATCGTCGGCCAGCACCCGTACCCGTTGACCGGGACTCATTCCCTCCAGCGCCTTCCGAAGGCGAAGCGTCGGGACCGGGCAGCGATGGCCGCGGGCATCGACGATCAAGTCGGGGGTCAATTCAGGGGGCGATGAGTCCAAGGCGCGTCCATTCGCGAATCCGCCCATGGTGATCGCCCATGCACTCCCATCCGTCGAGTCACCGATCTGGGCCCCAGTCTGGCCGCGTCATCGCCCTGGCTGCAGCCCTGGGCCTCGCGCTGGCCGCCGCCCCGGGCCAGGCCCAGGCGCCGCGGATGCCGCCAGAGTTCCACGCCCGCGTCTTCCTTGCCGGCTTCCCCAGCCAGCTTGAGGTGCGCCAGGCCGGCTTGCGCCGACGCGTCGACGTCGCGACCGGCGGGATCGTTCAGACCTTCATCTCTGACCGAAGCCGCGGCGCCCTGGTGGTGATGACCGCCGCCGGCCGCCAGCGGCTGGCCTTCCTGTTCCCGCTGTCCGGGGCCGAGGTGAACCCGCCGATCCCGCTTGATATCTCGGCCTTCGCCGGCGCCCGGATGACAACCATGGGCGCGTCACGGGTCGGCGGCCGGCCCTGCCGATTGCAGCGCTACACGGCCTATCTGGGGCGCAGTGGCGTGATCTGCGCCTCGGCCGACGGCCTGGTGCTGCAGATGACGCCCGACGGACGTCGGCAGCCGCTGTTCCAGGTGATGAGCATCACCTTCGCCAAGCAGGAAAATCGCTGGTTCACCCCGCCGCCGGATTACCAGCTGTCGGCCTTGCCGGGGACAGGCGGCATCGCCGTCTCCCGGGGCGCCGCGCCGGTCAGCCGCTGACGGCACGCAAAACGCCTCGATTTCCTCTCTTTTCCCGCGTCCCACGCCACAGGCGAGGGGGTTGTCAGGGGGCGAGCGCCCACTATTCCCGGAATTACAATGGGTTAACACCGCTCATTGGGCGTGGTCGCCACTATGCCAGCCAAGTGTCAGGCGGGCAGGCGCACCGTCGCGGTCAGGCCGCCGCCCTCACGATTTGCCAGGGTCACCTCGCCGCCGTGGGCGCGGGCGATGGAGCGCGCGACCGACAGGCCAAGCCCAAAACCTCCCGTCGACGGCGCCCGGGACGGATCGACCCGATAGAAGGGTTCGAACACCCGCTCGATCTCGCTTTCGGCGAGGCCCGGGCCGTCGTCCTCGATGCGGATCAGCAGGCTCTCGGCGTCACGCAGCAAGGACACCCGGGCCCGCTGACCGAACTTCACGGCGTTCTCGATCAGGTTGGTGACCACGCGACGCAAGCCAATGGGATCGCCCTCGACCACCAGCTGGCCGCCGTCGAAACCGACCTCTGCGCCCATCTCGGCGAGGTCGTCAGTGACGGACTGGATCAGCGCGCCCAGGTCAAGCTTCACCCGCTGGCCACGCGCCGTATCGCCTCTGACGAAGGTCAGCGCCTGGCTGACCATGCCGTCCATCTGCTCGATGTCAGCGGCGACCTTGTCGCGGATTTCCGGCTGGGCGTTCTCGATCCGGAAGCGCATGCGGGTCAGGGGCGTGCGCAGATCGTGGGCGATGGCCGCGACCATCGCGGTGCGCTCCTCGACATATCGCCGCAGCTTGTCCTGCATGTCGTTGAAAGCGGCCGCAGCGGCGCGCACCTCGGCGGGGCCACGCGCCTCGTCCAGGGGCGGGGCGTTGGGATCGCGGCCCAGGCGTTCGGCCGCCTCGGCGAAGGTATGGATCGGCCGCGCCAACCGCCGCGCGATCAGCCAGGCCAGGGGCGCCAGCAACAGGGCGCTCAGCGCGAACCAGATCAGGGTGCGCATCTGCCAGGGCGAGATCAGCGGCCGGGTTGGTTCCAGCACCAGCCACTGGCCGTCGGGTCGCTTCAGGGCGGCGGCGAAGGGCGGGAAGACCAGGGAGTGACCCATGCCGCGCGCCCGCATGGTCATGGTCCCCTTGCCGGGGCCAGGGGGCGGGGCGCCCGCGCCGGGCCCGCTCGGCGCGGGACTGATGGCGATAAACATCTCCGTTTTCTCGGTCTTCTCGCCGTGCCGCTCGCGCGTCACCGCCACCGCGCGCATGCCGTGGCGGACCGCGACATTGAAGGGTTCGACCCCGACCCGAACCCGGTCCTCGGAAACCCCCAGCTCCCGGGCCAGCAATCCGGTCAGGAAAGCCTGGATCGGTTCGTGCCCGTCCAGGCCCGACGATAGCCTTGGCTCGTTCGCAAGGACCCGCACCTTCAGGGTCTGTCCTCGCGCGGTGACGACCTTTTCGCCCTTCAGCGCGCGGGCGGCCTCCGGTACCGAGAAACCCAGGGGCGGGGGGTCGGGCAGGAACAGCACAACGCCCAGGTTGATGACCTGGGCGGCGACCAGGCTGACCACCACCAACAGCAGAACCTGGACGAAGATCGGCGCGGAGGAGAGCTTCGGCCTCACCGGCGTCGCACCGTTCCGGCGAACATGTAGCCCTCGCCGCGAACGGTCCGGATGGGATCGCGCCCCGCGCCATCCTCGAGTTTCTTGCGCAGGCGGCTAATCTGCACGTCGATGGCGCGATCAAAGGCTTCACTGGAAGGGCCGCGGGCCAGGTCCAGCAGCTGGTCGCGGGTCAACACCCGGCCGGGTCGCTCGACCAGCACGCGCAGCAGATGGAACTCGCCGCCCGAAAGATTGACCACCACCCCTGCGGCAGAGCGCAATTCACGGCGCACCAGGTCCAGGCTCCAACCGTCGAACTCGATAGCCGAGGCGGACGCCTCCGACGATGGCACCTCGCGCCGGCGACGCAGCACCGCCTTGGTGCGTGCCAGCAGCTCGCGCGGCGAACAGGGCTTGGGCAGGTAGTCGTCGGCGCCGAGCTCCAGTCCGACGA
>JANNVY010000258.1:0-5604 GCA_031408375.1 Pseudomonadota bacterium
CGACAAGGCAGCAGACGCCGTCACCGGGCGCTTCGAGGTCGAGGCCGGTGGGTTCGCCGACGCCACCTTCCACCGGCCCGCCAACGTCGACGACGCCGGGCGGCTCGACGAAATTCGAAAATTGCTTGAGCATGTCGCGGGCGAACTTCCGGTCGTCTTCCCGGTACACCCTCGCACTCTGGAGCGGTTGAAGCGCCTGCCCGGCGGCGAGGTGCTGTTCAGCAACCCGCTGGTTCGCACCAGCCCGCCGCTGTCCTATGTCGAATTCGCCAATCTGGTGGCGCGTGCGCGGCTGGTGATCACCGACTCCGGCGGCATCCAGGAGGAAGCCAGCTGGCTGGGCGTGCCCTGCTTCACCCTGCGCGATACCACCGAGCGGCCGATCACCGTCACCCACGGCACCAATACCCTGGTGGACTTCGATGACGTGCGCCTACAGATCCAGCCGGTAATCGACGGCGTGGCCCAGGCCCGAATGATCGACCTTCCGCTCTGGGACGGCCGCACCGCCGGCCGCGTGGTGCAAGTGCTGCGCACCACGTGGAAGGCCAGCTACGCCGATGCGATCCGGAGGACCGGAGCCTGACCGAGGCCGGGGATCAGGATGGGCGCTCCCTCCCCGCGATATCCAACGCCGCCGAGGTGCGCATGCGGATTTGCGCCCAGACACCTCGCCCCTATGACAATCTGGAGGCCTCTCCTTTCTCGACCGGGGCCACCCTGACCAAGCGACTGCGCAGTCTGACGCAGCACGGATTCGAGAAGTTCGGGAGCCGGATCGACATCGCCCGACCCGACTTCAAGGTGGGCGACCGTCCTTTTCAATTTCTGTTGCATGCCTGGGATCCGCTTGCGACTCTGCTGCACGGCCTGCTGCCCCCGACCCACGCCGAAGGCTTGCCCCCCGCGATCGCGTACGCCACAGCCTGGCTGGACGCATTCGACGCCCCGGCGCGGTCAACCGGCGCCGAGGCCATCATCGAGGCCGCTCGCTCAGGCGCCAGCGAATCCTGGGAGGGCATGGCGACCGGCATGCGGGTCTTTCGTCTCGCCGCCCTCGTCGAGGCGTTCGCGCGCTCGGACGAGACCGACGACGGCGTGCTGGCGCGGCTGGTCGAGGCCCTCGCATTTCATTTCGAGGTGCTTCGCCAACCTGGCTTCTTTCAGTCCTGGAGCAATCACGGACTCTACCAATCCCTGGGCTTGCTCTCAGCCGGCGCGCGCTTCCCCTGGCTGGCTGACGGCGAGGCGATGACAGTCCTGGCCCGCAAACGGCTGGAGCAGATCTTGACCAGCCAGTTCGATACCGACGGCGTGCATCTGGAGCACTCGCCGACCTATCACGCCAACCTGTTGGGCTCTTTGATCGGCGCGCGCGATTCCGGCCTGCTGGACGGATCAGCGGCGGACCTCACCATCCGCGATGCGGAACGGGCCCTGTCCTGGATGGTGACTCCGTCAGGAAAGCTCGCGGCCTTTGGCGACAGCTGGCCGGCGCCGCTTCGCCAGGATCTTGTCGGCGCGGCGCGTTTCCGCGACCCGGTCCTGCGTTTCCTGACCTCGGAGGGCGCAATCGGCGACCCGCCTCAGTCCGGGGTCAAGCTGTACCGCAATGCCGGCTATGCTTTCGCGCGCATCCTCGACCGTAATCTGGGCGAAGGGCCGGACCAGGCGAGCTATCTCGCTCAGGCTGGAGGCTTCCACTCGCGGATGCACAAACACGCCGATCACCTCGGCTTCATCTGGTCTGAAGGGAGCAATGATATCCTCGTTGACCCCGGCCGCTACGGCTACCTCGGCCGCCTCACCGCCGGCGATCCGCTGCACGACAAGGGCAATTGGTACGGCGATCCGAAGAGAATCTTCGTGGAGTCCACCCGGGCCCACAATTGCGTCGAGGTTGATGGCGAGAGCCATCCGCGCAAGGGCGCCGATCCCTTTGGCGGCGCCATCCGCCAAGCCGAGCAGTTTGGTGACTTGATCCTGTTCGCCGGCGGCGCGCCGCTCGGCCCGACGGTGGGTCAGAAGCGAATTCTGGTCCTGAAGCCGCGCGAGTTCCTGCTCGTACTGGATACCTTGTCAGCGGACGGCGGCTCACATGACTTCCGCCAGTGGTTCCAACTTGACGCCGCCTGGACGGTCGAGGTCAGGCGAGATGGCTATCGGGCGCGGGCCGGTTTGCGGACCCTGTACGTGACAGACCTGACCGGCGATGCGGCCATCCAGCCGGTGCGGCGAGCCCAGGAGAAGCCTCAACTGCAGGGGTGGGTATCGGTCAGGGACGGGGAGCTTACGCCGGCGTCGAGCCTGTGCCTGCAGGGTTACGGCGCCTCGGCAGCGTTTGTGACCCTGTTCAGCTTCGGCGCCGGACCCGTAGAGCATGCGGAAATCCGCGACGAAGGGTCGGGCGGCCGGTTCATCGGCTGGACGCAGGAAGGCAGGCGCTCCGAAGTGAAGCTGACCGGGGCCATGCCCGGCCGCATCAAGGCCGTGCTGGCCCACCCGCCGGTATGATGGCGACAGCAGCCCGTCGGCCCTGGTCGATAGAGTCCGAGGCCTGCGTCAAAACCCGCAGCACACCGAGGCCTTCAACGCCGTCCGTGCGGGGCGTCTTGCCGTTGGCGACACAGTCCAGGAAGTGCGCGCACTCGGCTTGAAGCGGCTCGCCCCTGGGCGCATCGATCCACTCCGGTTCACCCTTCACGACCGTTGGGGCTCCGTCGTGCCATATGATTGGCTCGCGCCAGACGGCCAGCTTCTCCTCCCATAGCGGCTGGGTATCGTCGAATACGGCCATGGCGTCGTCGCCGATAACCACCAGCTTTTGCTCCTTGAAGGGGCTGGCCCATGACGCGAAAATGTGGCCCCGGCAGCCGGACGGGAAGCCAAGTTGAACGGTGACGCTGTCGATGATCCGGTCGTCCAACAGGCAGGCGCCGGCGGCCGAGACGCGGTCGGGTTCTTCGCCGGCGAGCGCAAGGATCATCGAAATGTCGTGCGGCGCGAAACTCCAGAGCACATCCTCTTCGCGGCGGATTTTCCCCAGGCTGAGCCGGTTGGAGTAGATGTAGCGAACGCGGCCCAGGTCGCCGGCTGCCACCAGGCTTTTCAACGCCTCGAACACAGGGTGGTAGTGCAACAAATGGCCGACCATCAAGGTCAGGCCGGTTCGAGCCGAGGCGGCCACCAGGTCCTCGGCCTCGGCCAGGGTCAGCGCTACGGGCTTTTCAACGAAGACATGCTTGCCCGCGCCGAGCGCGCGGCGTGCAAGGTCATGGTGCAACGGCGCCGGGGCGGCGATGGCGACGGCGTTGATTTCAGGGTCGGCGAGAACCGCATCCAGATCCATGACCGCACCCCCGTGCGTGCCCACCAGGGCCGCGGCTGCAGCGACGTCGGGATCGACGACAGCCACCAGGGCCCCAAGTTCCGCGAAATTGCGCACGAGGTTCTTGCCCCAATGTCCGACGCCCAGGACGGCAACCCTGGGAACTGACTTGGTCTGTTCGGCCGAAGCCGCCGCTTGGGGCACGTGGATACTCATTGAGACTGGGAAGAAGGGTTGCTTTCGGACACCCGATAGCGGTCCTCGTTTGGGCCTTCAAGCCTTGCCGACCACGGGTTGCCGTCGAGATTGCCGCAGGTCGTCCGGAGCAGCCGCGGTCAGTCCGCGACCCAGCAGGCCATCCAACCGGCCTGCTGGGGATGCGATTCACCGACACGGCGGCACACGGCGGCGGCGCGGACTTCAGGACCTGAGCCCGATCCAACGCCCGCGGTGGCCCGTTCAGTAATCGGCTGGCGTCGCAGGCGGCTTCGGGTAACGTCGTTAACTCGGAATTGTGAGGGGCAGGCCATGACGACACGCAGGAATTTCTTCGGACTGGCCGCGGCGGGCGGCGCGCTGGCGACCGTATCGCCGCTGGCGGCTCCGGCGCTCGCAGCTGCGCCCGCGCCCCTGTTCACCGCCGTCTCGGCCGCGTGCCGCCGGCTCGCCGGCCATGGCTGGCGTGACTTGGTCCTGAAGGCCAGCAAGGGCGCCATCGATCTCGCCGGCGCCGGCCTGAAGGGCTCCCTGGACAAGAAGGTCAAGGTCGACCGTGCCGTCCCGGGCTTCGGCGACTTCGCCGGGACGCGAGGCATCGAACCGGGATCGCCCGGCTCAAGCCTGCTCTACCACGCCTTCGCCTCCCCGGCCGTCGCCGCCGAAGGCCTGACCTCCTACCCGACCCTGGCCGAGATCGAGGCGGTCGAGAACTACGTCTACGGCGTGCGACCCCCAAGCCTGGCCAGCCTGCAGGCCAGAGCCGGCGACGACACCCTTGCGGTCGTCGTGTTCGCACTGGAGTACCGCCCGGCCCGCGACGCTGTGCATGGCGACGCCGCCGACCTGTGCTTCTCGCGAACCGGTATCGCGCGGATGGGCGACCTTGAGCCCGCCTACAATGCGCGCCTGCGCGCGTTCGAGCCCCTGGACGAAGCCAAGCCCTATTCGTTCCGCACCATCCCCCAGCGCTTCGCCCCCTATCTGGCGGTGCGCCGAAAGGCCGAGACGCCGGCGTTCGGCCCGCAGGACGCGCTCAGCAACGACCACGAACGCCAGTTCTGGGTGCCGCTGCACAAGCTGTTCAGCGGCACGGAATGCCTCACGGGGCTGGACCTGACGGTCGACCTGCAGGCCCACTATCGCAACGAGAAGCTGCGCCGCTTCCATCGCTACATGCGCAATCAGGGCTTCTACACCGAGTGGGCCGAGGACGACCTCAACCACTTCCCCTTCGTCATCGACGACGAGATGATCGCGTCCCTGTCGCGCGATGCATCGCTGGGCTCAGGCGTCGTAGCGCCGCGGCCCGCCCTGTTCGTCAACCGGGCCAAGTACAAGGACCGGTGGCTGAGCTTCACCGTGCCCGCCGACTGGGCCAATACCCCGGGCGTGCTCTACTTCTCGTCCGGCCAGGTGCTGGCGGGATCGGACGAGATCCCTCGCATCCCCGAGCCTGACTCGGCCGTGTCGCCGGCCCCCGGGGAGCCCGAGGGCCCTCCGGGCGAAGTAACGGACGAGGACTGGTACGCCTACTTCGCCGACCTCTCGACGGAGACGGAACGCTATGCGCCCGAGTACATCTCGGTTCGCCACCGCCTGATGCCGGACGGGACCCTGCAGGACCTGAACCTGCTGCCCGATATGTTCGACGTCATTCGCAAGGGTGGCTATCAAGCCCAGCACTTCATTGATTTTTCGGGCGGAGGCTGGGTCCAGGCCAAGACGACGGGACTTCCGGACGCCTTCAAGATCGGCGTGCCCGCGTGCAGCCTGATCTCGCCGCCAGACTTCTTCCCCTATGTCAGTCAGCGAGACCTGACCCACTGGTGGAAGACCGAGACCCCCGCCGCCGTCCGTGACGCGCTCTGGGCCATCCCGCCCTACCCGCTGTCCCAGCGACGGATGGCGGGCGACATCAACCTGCCGCTCGGCTTCAACATCAACGACGACACCGCGACCGCCATCGTCGCCCACCCGCGGGCGGGCGCGCCGGGCGCCAGGCGTGGCGGCGAGCGGATCCGGCGAACCTCGGGCCTGCCCGACAACTCGCCCGGCGT
>JANNVY010000259.1:0-2874 GCA_031408375.1 Pseudomonadota bacterium
TTCAGCGGCTTTCCGAACTGCTGGCGGGTTTCCATGTAGGCCTTGGCGGTTTCCAGCGCGAGCCGGCTGCCGCCAAGCGAGCAGGCGGCGATGTTCAGGCGCCCGCCGTCCAACCCCGACATGGCGATGCGGAAGCCCTCGCCCTCGGCGCCAACGCGATTCTCGACCGGCACGCGGCAGTCGTCGAACTGGACGATGGCGGTCGGCTGGTTGGCCCAGCCCATCTTCTTTTCGTTGGCGCCGAAGGACAGGCCCGGCGTGCCCTTCTCGACCACGATGGTCGAGACGCCCTTGGGGCCGTCCACGCCGGTGCGGACCATGCAGACGTAGATGTCCGAGACACCGGCGCCCGAGATGAAAGCCTTGGAGCCGTTCAGGACATAGTGGTCGCCGTCCAGCCGCGCGGTCGTGCGTAGGGACGCGGCGTCGGAGCCCGAGCCCGGCTCGGTCAGGCAATAGGAGGCGATCAGCTCCATGGTGGTCAGGCGCGGGACGTACTTCGCGCGAAGCTCGGCCGAGCCGTAGCGGTCGATCATCCAGGTCGCCATGTTGTGGATCGAGATGAAGGCGGCGGTGGAAACGTCGCCCCGCGCCAGTTCCTCGAAGATGATCGCGGCATCCAGGCGGCCCAGGGCCGAACCGCCGTGCTCCTCCTGGGTGTAGATGCCGCCGAACCCCAGCGCGGCGGCGGCGCGCATCTCCTCGACCGGGAAATGCTTGTCCTCGTCCCAGCGGGCCGAATGGGGCGCCAGCTCGGCTTCGGCGAAGGAACGCGCCATGTCCTGGATCGCGCGCTGGTCCTCGGTCAGGTTGAAGTCCATCAGTCGTCCTCGATGCCGCGGCCTTTGCGGGCCGGGCGGGATTGGTTTAGGGGCTTGGCCGGGCGGAGGGTCCGTCCACGGGAGTCCCGAGAATGTCGGACACGTTTTCTAGTGGAGCGAGCACAGCCTCGTCGAGCGGCGATCGTATCGACGGAGTCGATGAGCGCGTCCCGGCCTACGTCGTCTACGGCCTGCTGTTCATCGCGCCTTTCACGTCGGGCCTGACCGGGTTGATCGGCGGGGTCCTGGCGCATGTGCTCAAGGGCCCGGGTGTTTCCATCGCCCAATCCCATATCCGCTTCCAGATCAAGATCTTCTGGATCTCCATTATGATGATGCTTCCGTTGGTCGTCGGCCTGTTGGTCGGCCTGACCCTGTTCTTCACCCAGCTCGCCGCCGGGGTGGATGTATCTCAGCTGGATGCACCCATCTGGGTGATCCCCGCCTTCGCCCTGATAGGCCTGCTGGCCGCCGCAAGCTGGCTGTGGCTGTTGGGCGCGTCGATCTTCGGCCTGGTCCGCCTGGCCGGCAACCGCCCCATCGGCCGCGACTACGCTTGAGTTCGATGACCCACCAGGCCCCCTTCCCCGCCCTGCGTCACCGCCGCCTGCGCCAGGCCGACTGGACCCGGCGGCTGGTCGCCGAGAGCGTCCTGACGCCCAACGACTTCATCTGGCCCATCGTGGTCCACGACGGGACCGAGGATCGCATTCCGGTCGCCTCCATGCCGGGCGTCGAGCGCCTGTCGGTCAAGGCGCTGGCCAAGGCGGCCAAGGAGGCGGCGGCCCTGGGGATCCCGGCCATCGCACTGTTCCCGCACATCGACGGAGCGGCCAAGGACGGCTATGGAACCCAGGCCACCAACGAGGCCGGCCTGATCCCCGACGCCATCAAGGCGGTGAAGGACGCCGCGCCTGAGCTGGGCGTGATGTGCGACGTGGCGCTGGATTGCTACACCGACCACGGCCACGACGGGCTGATGGAGGATGGCCGCATCCTCAATGACGCGACCCTGGAACGGCTGATCGACCAGGCGCTCGTTCAAGTTCGCGCAGGCGCGGATATCGTTGCTCCATCCGACATGATGGACGGTCGCATCGGGGCCATTCGCGGCGCGCTGGAAGCGACCGGCCACCACGATGCGCTGATCCTGGCCTACGCCGCCAAATACGCCTCCGCCTTCTACGGCCCCTACCGCGACGCGGTCGGGTCGGCCAAGGCGCTGAAGGGCGACAAGCGCACCTACCAGATGGACCCGGCCAACGGCGACGAGGCGATCCGCGAGGTCGCGTCCGACCTGGCCGAGGGCGCCGACATGGTCATGGTAAAGCCGGGTATGCCCTACCTCGATATCGTCCGCCGCGTGGTCGAGACCTTCCGCGTGCCCACCTTCGCCTACCAGGTCTCGGGCGAGTACGCCCAGCTGATGGCCGCGGCCCAGAACGGCTGGCTGGACGAGAAACGCGCCATCCTGGAAAGCCTGATGGCTTTCAAGCGCGCCGGCTGCGCGGGGATCGTCAGCTACTTTGCGCCAAGGGCGGCGAAGCTGCTCGGCTAGTTCGAACGCGCCAGCAATTCACGCAGGTCATCCTTCCAGAACTTGGTCCAGGTGTGCGTTCCGTGACCCTTGCCCTCCGCGCTGGACGGGATGAGACGGTAGCGAACGTCCTTCAGGCGCGGGACGAACTGTTCGCTCAGGCCCAGTTCCGGCGGATTGATGAAGTCGTCGGCCGAGTTGATCCAGGTGACCGGCACCGTGATCAGCTCCAGCCGCGCGGATGGGTCGTAATTGCGGGACGAGTTGATCTGGTAGAGCAGGTCGTTGGCGTCCAGGGCCGCCAGCGCCCTGGGCAGGGCTTCGGCCAGGTAGGCGTCGGCGGCGTCGCGGGTCGGGTACTGGGCCTGCAGCGCCACGGGCGCGCCGCCGGCCAGGGTCAGCAGGCTCTGGGCCGTGCGTAGGCCGGTGAGCGGCTGGGTGGTGTAGTCGCCCCCCATCCAGGCCGGGTCGGCCTTGATCGCGTCCATGGCCATCTTGCGCCACAGCCGGTTGCGC
>JANNVY010000260.1:0-3400 GCA_031408375.1 Pseudomonadota bacterium
GCTCAGCGGCGAGGAATTCGATCTGGGCCACGGCTGGAAGGTCACCCTGCCCACCGCGGGGATCTGGGGGCCGGACGGCGTCAACTACGGCGACAAGCCCGTCCAGCCCGACAACACCGTCCCCAACTCCCGCGCCGACCTCTGCTCGGGCCGCGACCCCGAGATCGAGGCCGCGATAGACCGGCTGCTGGTCCGCGCCCGATAGCACCGGTCGAAGGGCGGCTGGGCCGAACCGAGAGGGCTAACGACCACGCAGCGGTCCCCTGCCCCAACATGCCATTCGTGGGCGCAGGCCATGGAATACAGCCACGGTGTTGGCGTCCTGACAGCTGATCTCGCACTTCTGGCCGGTCTTGCGGCAAAGCGGATCGGGCCGCATCAGCACGCGACAGATGTCGAAGTTGGCCTGACCCGCCCGGGTCAGCAGGTAGAAGCGGCCCCAGCCGGCGCTCTTCGGATAACGCCCGGTGCGGGACTTCGGGCTCTGGTCGGCCAGGTACATCATCAGGGAGCAGGGATCGAAGTCGGAGGCCAGCCGCACCGGTCGGCGCGTATCGACGTTGGCGACGGCTTCCCTGCATCCCTCCATGGCGGGATTGCCGCGGCAGGTCTGGAGTACGGACCGGATCGGGCTGAGGCTCAGGAACGTCAGCGCGTCGGCGCGTTGGTGCTCGTGCATGAGGCCCAGCGCATGTCCGACCTCGTGCAGAACGCTGCCGTCGCTGCACTTGCCGATATTGAGCGCCGCACCATTGACCACCTGGGTCGTTCCACCCCTCTGCGCGCGCGGCGAACGGCCCAGCGTGGAGTCACACTGCCCTCGGCCATTGTCGAAGACGTAGAGCATCGGCGGGCGGTTCTCGGTGGTCAGTTCGATGCGGAGCCCCGTCGCCTCTCTCCAGGCGCGGATCGCCCGATCGAGTTGCCGGTATTTAGGATCGCCGGACTTGATGGTCTGCGGCAGCCGGACGCGGACAACGCCCTCTCCCCAAGGCTCGGTCCCGGCGCCTACCGCAGCGGCCCTCGCCTGGCCGACCGAGGCGGCAAACAGCACTGCGACCACAAACATCATGATTGTCGAAAGGCGCATGACGAGACCCCGGAACGAACCGCAACCCGACCCTAGCGTCCCAATGTCCGGATTCAATGCCGCCGCCCCCACAAGGCCCGCACGCGGTCGCCTTCCCGCCCCGATTGCGGAGTCAGCTTCGCCCTGCAGCAACGCAGGGGCCTGCGGGTGGACTGGAAGACGTGGACGCCGCGACAGCGCCTGCGCGCCATTCAGGGCGTCGCCGGGCTCGGCGCGTTCGTGCTGCACCTGGGTCTGCTGCTGATCCTGCGTCCCGATCCGCAGTTCCGCGAGCCGCCAATGGCGACTGCAGAGCTTTACCCGCCCTTCCTCGTGACCCTCGTTCGGCCGCCCAGGCCCAGGACCGACAAGCCCCCCGCGGCTACCTCCAGCCGAGGCCGCCAGGACCAGCCCCGGGCCGCCTCCCCCATCGCGGGTCCGGTCGCCCGTCTCGCACCCTCCGGTGCGCCGGCTGCGCACCCTGCCCCCGCCGGCGCCGCAACGCCGGGGCGTAACCCGGGCCAGCAGCCCGCATCGCCGGGTGTGAACTGGAGCCGGGCGCCCGCCGACACCGCCGCCCGCCGCGCCCTGCGCACCAGCGTCGGCTGCGACCTGGGCATCGCCCTCACCCGCTCCGAGCGCGACGCTTGCGACGAGCGCATGGGCCGCGACCGGGGCAAGCCCAACTCGAACCGCCCGCTGATGGCCGACCGTCGCCGCCAGTCGGAGTTCGAGACGCAGGCCGACTACAAGAACCGCCTGCGCCGTTACAAGGGCGACAGCATGCCGCTGGGCCACTTCGAGAGCCTGCGGGACATGGGCGGCCAACTGCCGCCAGGGCCGTGATCAAACGAGCGCCAGCGCCTGCTCGAGATCCGCCCACAGGTCCTCGGCGTTCTCGATCCCGACCGACAGCCGCACAAGATTGTCGTCGATCCCGCACCTCGCCTTCGCCTGCGGTGTGTAGTCCGAGTGGGTCGTGCTGGAGGGATGCGACGCCAGACTCTCGGTGCCGCCCAGGCTGACCGCCAGCTTGAACAGCTTGAGCGCGTTCAGCATCCGGAACGCCTCCGCCTCGCCGCCTTTCAGCACGATCGAGAAGGTCGATCCGCGACCGGTGCACTGGCGCGCGGCGATAGCTTGCTGGACGGCAGACCGCTCGGCGCCGCCGGCGGTTAGGACTGCCTCGACCTTGGGGTGGCGGCGCAGTCGTTCGACCAGGGTCTCGGCGTTGGCCTGCGAGCGCTCCATGCGGATGTGCAGGGTCTCCAGACTGCGCATCAGCAGCCAGGCCGTGTTGGGATCCAACATGGCGCCACAGATGGTCCGCATCTCGCCGACGCGACCCATCAGGTCGGCCCGGCCCATGCAGGCGCCGGCGATGAGGTCTGAGTGTCCGCCGACGTACTTCGTCAGGGAGTACAGCGTCAGGTCCGCACCCAGGGCCAGCGGCTGCTGCCACATCGGACCCAGGAAGGTGTTGTCGACCAGCAAGATGGGCGGCTCGGCCGCGCCCAGGTCGCGGATGGCCTGGGCGGCTTCGGCCACGTCGACCAACAGGTTCGTCGGATTGGCCGGAGTTTCGACATAGACCACAGCCAGTCGGCCGCCTTCGGCCCCGGCGGTCTCTGCCGCCTTGCGGATCGAAGCCGCGATCGAACCGTCGCCATCGTGGGCGGTGATGCTGGACGTCTTGACCCCCATCCGCGGCAAGATCCGGTCAAAAAGGTACTCCGTCCCGCCGTAGGCCGGCGCCGTGTACAGGATGGTGTCGCCGGGCCGGGTCAAAGCCATCACGCTGGTCGAGATCGCCGCCATGCCGCTGGAGAACACCAGGGCCTTGTCCGCGCCTTCCCAGACCGCCAGCCGCTCCTCGAGGATCTCGAGGTTGGGGTTGTTGATGCGCGAATAGATCAGGCCGAGCGCTTCCTCAGGCTCGCGTTCGCGCAGGCCATAGGCGACCTCGAAGAAGCGTTTGCCGTCCTCCGCGCAGCGGAAGACGAAGGTGGATGTCTGGAAGATCGGCGCCTTGATCGAGCCCTCCGACAGGGCCGGATCGTATCCGAACCCCATCATCAGGGTTTCCGGCGCCAGCGGGCGGCCGTTGAGGCTCTTGCTCTTGTGATTGCTCATTTGCGTCTCTCCCTGGCCGCCTCATAGGGCGCCGGCCCGAGGTTCGCGAGCCAAATGAAAAGGCCCGCGGATTGCTCCGCGGGCCTTTCCAACTTCAGTCTGGACCCGGCGCCTATTCGGCGGGGGTCTCCGCCGCTTCAGGAACCGGCGCTTCCGCGGCGGCCTGTTGGGCGATGACTTCCGGCAGGGCCTCCATCG
>JANNVY010000261.1:0-8685 GCA_031408375.1 Pseudomonadota bacterium
TGTGGTTCGGCGCCATCCAGATCCGCAAGGGCTACGTCAGCTACCACCTCATGCCGGCCAATTCGCACCTCGCGCTGCGCGATCAGGACAGCCCCGAACTGGGCAAGCGCATGCAGGGCAAATCCTGTTTCAATTTCAGAAAATCCGATCCGGCGCTTTTCGACGAACTGGAGCGCCTGACGGTCGAAGGTGCGCGCCTCTACGGCCAGCACTTCGCCGCCGAAAAGGGGCGCTACTGAAAGCGGGTTTGCAATTCGGACGGGTCCCGGCCAATGTCGAACAATGTTTTCCGAAACGGGGGGTTCCGAATGAAACTCTATCGCATCGCCTTCATGGCTGTCGGGGCCTCTGCCCTGCTCGCGCTTGCCGGCTGTGAAACGCCCGAAAGCCGTATCCAGGCGGCCTGTATGAAAAACGGCGTGATGGGCGATGGCACCGCCCAGGCCCAGACGGACGCGGCGGAGACGAAACGGGTTTGCGAGTGTTTCACCCGCAATCTGAAGCAGTCCCTTACCCCGGCTGAGCTGAAGATCGTCGCCGACCGCATGGCCTCTCCCAAGAAGGAAGAGAACGACATGCGCAACATGCCGCCCGAGTTGGCCGCCAAGACCATGGGCGCCGTGAAGGCTTGCGCCGTTCCCTGATGCTGGCTTCAGCGCTGGCGGCGGCCGCACTCGCGGTCCCGCCGGCGCTGAGCTCCAGCCTTGCGCCTGACCCGACCCCGCATCACCGCGCGGGCGTCGATATCGTCGATCCGGCCGACCTGGGTCGGCTGCAGGCGGGCGACGTCATCTTCCTGTCGGCGCCCAAGGCGCTGTGGGCCCGGCTGGCCAGCCAGTGGTCACTGCCCCGATACAACCACGGCCACGTCGGGATGATCGTCATCGACCGCGACGGCCAGCCGATGGTCGTCCACGCGTCGGGCGACCCGACCCGCAGCCACTCCACCGTGCGCGCCGTCAGCCTCGCCAAGTTCCTCGAGGAGGCCGAGAGCGCCGCGGTGTTCCGCATGAACGATCGCGCCGCCGCGCCCGCCGCCGCCGCCGCCGCCTCGGCCTTCGCGCGCCGGCGTGTTCCCTTCGACACCGATTTCTCGCTGAAGAGCCGCAACAAGCTCTACTGCTCGGAGATGATCTGGCGCGCCATGTCGGCCGCCCTTCATCGCGATGTCGTACCGCGCAAGTACTCGGACTACGGTCGGCTCACGATCCGGTTGAGCGATCTGGAGACATCGGCGGACCTGAAGCTGGTTGCACGCGCTACCGCAGCCGGAACAGCCCCGCTATAACGGTTCGATGACAGAGAAATTGAACGCCGCCCGAACCGTGGAGCGGCTGGTGGAAGTCTACGACCTCGCGGTCACCGCCCTTCGCGCCGCCCTTCAGGAATACCTCAAGAACGGAACCAAGCCGGATCTGATGGATCGGGCCGCCGGGGTATTCGGCTATCCCGAGCTGAAGCTGACCTGGCAGGCGGATACGCCGCCGCCGCGCCTGAACCGCGCCTACGCCCGGCTGTCGACGCCCGGCGTCTACACCACCACGGTCACCCGGCCCGAGATGTTCCGCGAGTACCTGCTGGAACAGCTGACCCTGCTTGAGCAGGACTATGGCGCCACCTTCGAGGTCAATCCCTCGACCCAGGAGATTCCGTTTCCCTACGTGCTGGACGGGGCCGAAGACCTGGCGCTGGACTCCCAGCCGTCTACCGAGATCGCCCGCTGGTTCCCGACCACCGAGCTGGCCTACATCGGCGACGAGACCGCTGACGGTCAGTGGATCATCGATGACGAAGGCAACCGCCCGCTGTCGCTGTTCGACGGCCTGCGCACCGACTATTCGCTGGCGCGGCTGAAGCACTACATGGGCACGCCCAGCGAGCACGTGCAGCAGTACATCCTGTTCACCAACTACCACCGCTACGTCGACGAGTTCGTACGCTGGGCCTGCGCCCGGCTGAAGGAGCCCGACAGCCCCTACACCGCGCTCTCCGGCGCCGGCGGCGTTGTCGCCACGGCCGCCGACGCGGACCCCGAGCGGATCGTCACCGAAGGCGCCTGGCGTCGCCACCAGATGCCCGCCTGGCACCTGATGGCGCCCGGGAACCTGGGGGTCAGCCTGGTGAACATCGGGGTCGGTCCGTCCAACGCCAAGACCGCCACGGACCACCTGGCGGTGCTGCGGCCCCAGGCCTGGCTGATGATCGGCCACTGCGGCGGCCTGCGGCCGTCCCAGATCATCGGCGACTATGTGCTGGCCCACGCCTATCTGCGCGACGATCACGTCATGGACCACATCCTGCCGACCGAGATCCCGATCCCGCCGATCGCCGAGGTCCAGCGCGCCCTGTGGGCCGCCGCCGAGGTGGTCACCGGCGAGGAGCCCGACGCGCTCAAGCGGCGCCTGCGCACCGGCA
Source organism: Pseudomonadota bacterium (assembly GCA_031408375.1). GTDB lineage: Bacteria > Pseudomonadota > Alphaproteobacteria > Caulobacterales > Caulobacteraceae > JAEZEZ01. The sequence goes on from JANNVY010000261.1 coordinate 2,416, forward strand.
CCGTGGTGACCACCGACGACCGCAACTGGGAGCTTCGCTACAGCCACTCGTCCGTGCGCTTCTCGCAGTCGCGCGCGGTCGCCGTGGACATGGAGTCAGCCACGATCGCCGCCCAAGGCTACCGCTTCCGGGTGCCCTACGGGACGCTGCTGTGCGTGTCGGACAAGCCGCTGCACGGCGAGATCAAACTGCCCGGCCAGGCCAACCGCTTCTACGAGCGCGCCATCGCCGAACACATCCAGATCGCGTTCGAGACGGTGGACCTGCTGCGCAAGGAAGGCTCGCGCCTGCATTCGCGCAAACTCCGCGCCTTCGACGAGCCGCCGTTCCGCTAGTCGGGGGTCCGGAACAGGTAGAGGCCAAACCCCATCTGCTCGCGGGCATCTTCGAGGTAGACGGTCCGCATCATGTTGACGCGGGCCTTGAAGGCGGGCGCGTCGGGGTCGTCGGGGTTTTCCGCGATCCAGTCCTCGACCGAGGTGTTCATCCGCCAGGAATAGTCGTCCCAGTCGGCCGCGGAACTGACCGCGGCGTAGATCGGGACGAGGCCGGCCGCCTCGCCCGCCGCCACGTAGCCGGCGTGGGTCTGATAGCGTTCGTTGGCGAAGATCATCTTCAGCCGGTCGCTTGGTTCAGCCTTCCAGAACGGGTCGCCCCAGAGCAGGTAACCGCCCGGCTCGATCGAACCCTTCAGGGCGGCGAAGACCTCCGCGGGCTCGCGCGCGTCGGGCAGCAGGTCAACCGTGCCGATGGCGACGAGCAGACGGCATCGTCCGGCCTGTTGGAGGAACGGCGCAGCGGTTCCGACGATGACGTCCACTTCGCCAGGCCCCTCGATCGCGTCGGCGGTCTGGCGCGCCAGGTCGGCCACCGCCTTGAACCGCTCGACGGCCTTGACCTTCAGCCCGTGCTGATCGGCCAGCCAGGCGGCGATCACGGCATTGCCGCAGCCCAGATCGAAGGCGACATCGCCCGGGTTCAGGTGGGCGTAGCTGAGCGTCCGCTCCAGCATCTCGAAGGAGAACGGATTGCAGATCCGGTGCCTGCGATAGCTGAGGTAGGTGAACTTGCCCGACACCGACGCGATCTCCCGAAGCCTGAAAGCCGATAGCGGCTGCGCCAGCCACGGTCCAACCAAAGAGCTTTACATTGTAAAGTTGATGCGTTACGAATCGGGCCATGGAGAACCGGAGGCTCCTCGGATGACCGACGACCAGATGCAGAACGTCAAGGACGACATCGCCTTCATGCGGGCGCTCGCGGCCGAAGGGCAGCGCACTCCCATGCTGGGCGGCGCCATCATGGCCGCGGCCGGGGTGATTTTCGCCATCGCCTCCCTGGCCTATTGGGCGATGACCGAAGGCATCCTGGTGCTCGACCCGAACTGGGGCTCCTTCATCATCTGGATGGGGGCGCTGGCGGTCTTCCTCGTCGTCCTGACCGTGATCAACCTGCGCATCGGCAGGAAGCCCGGCGCCTCGTCGCCGACCAACAAGGCCACGGGCGCGGCCTGGAGCGGCGTCGGCTTTTCGATCTTCGCCATGGGCGTGTCCTACGGCCTGGCCGGAACCCGGCTGCAGTCCGCAGACGTGATGGTGACCTTCCCGTCGGTGATCTTCGCGCTTTACGGCGCCGGCTGGGCCGTGGCCTCGGCCATGACCGGCAAGAAGTGGCTCTGGTATGTGGCGCTGGGCTCATGGGGGGTGGCGCCGGTGCTCGGCTGGTTCGCCGGCGATTCGACCCAGTACCTCATCTACGCCGCCGCCCTGCTGCTTCTCATGTCCCTTCCCGGCGCGGTTTTGCTGCGCCAGGAACCCTCCGACATCGTGTGAGTGCATGACCGAAGCCGCCAACGGATTCGACATCGAGGCCATCGACGAGGTCATCCACGGCCGCATCCGGCTGGGCGTCATGGCCTACCTGTCGTCGGTCGGAGCCGCCGATTTCAATGAGCTGAAGGCCAAGCTGCAGGCCACGGACGGCAACCTGTCGGTGCACTTGCGCAAGCTGGAAGACGCCGGCTACGTGACCGTCGACAAGGCCTTCGTGGACCGCAAGCCGCGCACCAAGGTCACCCTCAGCGACGAGGGCCGGTCCGCTTTTGTCCGCTACCTCGACGCCATGCAGAAGCTGGTCGCGGATCGATAGGGCCGCAGCCCCGCCTCGCATTCGTCACGCGGCCCCGCTATCAAGCCGCCATGTCCTCACGAATCCACAAGTTCGACGCCATCGAGAATGTCCGCGACTATGGCGACTATGCCGGAGCGGGAGGCCTGCGCCTGACGCGCGGCCGGCTGCTGCGCTCGGGCCACCATGCGAAGGCCACCGACGCAGACCTGCAGCGCCTTGCCGACATGGGCATGGCGGTGGTCGTCGATCTGCGCCACCCGACCGAGCGGGGCTACCAGCCCTCGCGCCGCCTACCCGGCTGGGACGGCCTGATCATCGAGAGCGACATCGACAACGACGAAAAGGGCGAGCCGCCCCACGTCACCTTCCTCAAGACCACCGACCTGTCGGCCGAGAGCGTCACGGCCTACATGACCGACGCCTACCGCCGCATCCCCTTCGAACCCCGCCACCTGGACCTGTTCACCCGCTACTTCGACGCCCTGGCCGAGACCGAGGGCGCGGTGCTGATCCACTGCGCGGCGGGCAAGGACCGCACCGGCCTGCTGGCGGCGCTGACCCATCGCATTACTGGCGTCAGCGAGGACGACCTGCTCGAGGACTACCTGCTGACCAATACGGCGGTGGACCTCGAAGGCCGGGCCCCGGACATCGCCAGGACCATCGAGACGAACTTCGGGCGCAAGGCCAGCCCCGAGGCCGTGGTCGCCTTCCTGGGCGTGCGGCCCGAATTCCTGGCCACGGCCTTCAAGGTCATCGACGACGCGCACGGCTCGCTGGACGCCTATCTGGAAAAGGCGTGCGGCCTGACGCCGGCCAAGCGCGACATCGTGGCGGCGAGGCTGTTGTCATAACCTCGGGGGAGGCGGGCATGACCTTCGGATTGAAGCTGGCGCTGGCGTGCTGGGCGCTGGGCGTGGTGGTGGTGTTCCTGGTCTGGCGATACGCGGCTCGGATGGTCGGGCGCATCGCCGCCGCCAGGTCCTGGCCGCAAACCAACGCGGTCATCACCCGTTCCGAGGTCTTGCCCGCGGGCAAGGGCTCGTTCCGGCCGGCCGTGCTCTACCGCTACCAGGTCGCCGGCCGCGATTACGATGGCCACCGGCTCTATTTCGGCAACAAGACCGGCAACCACGCCTTCGCCGAGGAAGCTCTCAAGGCCTGGCCCATCGGCCTGGAGACGCCAGTCTGGTACGACCCCGACAAGCCTGACTTCTCCGTCCTCAGCCCGACGGGCGATCCGAAGGCCTATTTCCAGGGCGCAGCCCTGCTGGCGGCGATGTTCATTTTCACCGGCATCGTCCTCGCGTTCGTGGACTGAGGAGCAACCCATGACGGCGACCGGCAACTGGACCAGCACCGAGGCGGACCACGAGGGGCGGCCGCTGCTGATCCGCTCCCGGACCTTCGACGGACCCATCCCGGCCGATCCCGCGCTGCAGATGCTGATGGTCATGGAGCGGACCTATCCGGTGACCGACGGCGTCGCCCTGCCCGGCGCCGTCGACCAGGTGCAGTTCGACATGCTGGAACGCGAGCTGTTCGAGGAGGGCGAGGCGCACGGATTGCTGATGCTGGTCATGGTCGAGACCGGCGCCGGGCGTGTGCGCTACTACGCCTACGTCGCTGATCCGGAAGCGGTGATGGAGCTGCTCGACGAGGTCGCCGGCGCCGATTTCGAGATGGAGCTGGCCGCCGACGAGGACCCCTACTGGGCCATCTACACCCAGCTGATCGAAGGCGTGGTCTGAGCGAGCGGTGGGCGCACAGCGTCTGACAGTCTAAGACGGCCCTGTGACCGCGCCAGCGACCCTCCGCATGTTTGAGACCCTCGCCTGGCGCGAGCCGGTGGATGTCGCCGCCGCCATGGCGGATCTGCCCTGGGCCGTGGCCTTCCTCTCCGACGGCGGGCCCAACGGCCGATGGTCCTACCTCGCCGCCGAGCCGGACCGCACCGAACAGCTGACGCCCACCGATCCGCGCGATGGCCTGGCGCTGCTGCGCGAGATGCTGGGCCCGCGCGTGCCCCATGCCGACGGCGCACCGTTCCGGGGCGGGGTGGTGGGACTGGCGGCCTATGAGTTCGCCGCCCGGCTGGAGGCGCTGGACCTGCCGCGCGAGCCCGGCTGGCCCGACCTGACCCTTGCCCGCTATCCGACCGTTCTGGCCTTCGATCACCACGAGCGGCAGGTGTTGGCATACGGCGATACGGATCTGGCCGAGTGCTGGCTGAAGGCCGCCCCGCCGCGGCCCGCGGGCGCCCTGGCCGCGAGTTTCGAGACCGACACCCCCGCCGCGACCTACGAGGCCGCCGTGGCCGATGTCATCGCCCGCATCGCGGCCGGCGAGATCTTCCAGGCCAACATCGCGCGATCCTGGTCGGGTCGGCTGGCCCCCGGCGTCCACCCCTTCGACCTCGTCCGCCGCCTGGCAGCCGGCAGCCCCGCGCCCTTCGCCGCCAGCTGGGCCATGGACGGCCGCGCCCTGGTTTCCAACTCGCCGGAACGGTTCGTGCGCATCGAGGCTGTCGCCGGCGGCGCCTTCACCGTCGAGACCCGGCCGATCAAGGGCACCCGCCCGCGCGGCGCCACCCCCGCCGAAGACGTGCGCCTGGCCGCCGACCTGCTGGCCAGCGACAAGGACCGGGCGGAAAACCTCATGATCGTGGACCTGATGCGCAATGACCTGAGCCGGGTCTGTGAGCCCGGAGCGGTGGCCACCCCCGAACTTTTCCGGATCGAGACCTACGCCAACGTCCACCACCTGGTCTCGACGGTCACCGGGCGGCTGGCGGTCGGCATGGACGCCGCCGACCTGCTGCGCGCCGCCTTCCCGCCCGGCTCGATCACCGGTGCCCCCAAGGTCCAGGCCATGAAAACCATCGCGCTGCATGAGGGCGCACGCGGGCCGTGGTGCGGGTCGCTGTTCTGGGCCGGGTTCGACGGCGGGTTCGATTCCAGCGTCCTCATTCGCTCCGCCGCCATGACCCGGGACGGCGGCGGCTGGCGCTACCGGACCTGCGCGGGGGCGGGGATCGTCGCCGACAGCGATCCCATGGCTGAGCGCGAGGAGACCGAAGCCAAGATCGCGGCGCTGCGAACCGCGCTGACGGAGCCGGCATGAACCTGGTTCCCACCGACGATCGCGGCCTGCTGCTGGGCGACGGCCTGTTCGAGACGGTGCTCAGCCTGGACGGCCGCCTGGCCGGCTACGGCGCCCACTACAGCCGGATGCTGCGCGGCTGCGCCGTGCTTGGCCTGCCGGTCCCCGACGACGAGGCCATGGCCGACGCCGGGGTCGCCGCCCTGGCTGAGGCGGGGCTCGACAAGGGTCGCGCGGCGGTGCGTTTCACCTGGACGGCGGGCTCAGGCGGCCGTGGCCTGGATCGCCCCGACCCGATTCGGCCCCGGCTGATCGTGGCGGCGTTTCCGGCTCCGCCGCCGAGGGGGACGGCGACCCTGGCCACCGTCTCTGTCCGTCGCAACGAGGCTTCGCCCCTGTCGCGGATCAAGAGCCTGGCCTACCTCGACAACGTCCTGGCCCGCAGGGAAGCGCGGGCGGCAGGCGCGGACGAGGCCCTGATGCTGAACGGCAAGGGGCAGGTTGCCTGCGCTTCGGCGGCCAACCTGTTCTGGTTCGAGGGCGACCGCCTGTTCACCCCGGCTCTGGATTGCGGGGTGCTGGACGGGGTCATGCGTGGACTGGTGCTGGCCGAGGCGGCCGCCCTTGGGCTGGAGCCGCGAGAGGTTGATGCGGAGCCCGGGGTCCTGGCGCGAGTCACGGGCCTGTTTCTGACCAACAGCCTGATCGGCGTGCGCGCTGTGAGCGCGCTGGACGGCAAGCCGGTCTTGCCGAACCCGGCGACCGAACGCCTGGGATTCAGCTGGTCTTGGTGACCGCGCTGCTCTGACGGGGCCGCAGGTAGTAGGTTTTCCGGAAGGTCGTCTGCGCCGGCATCACGTAGTCAAACGGCGAGGAATAGACGTATTCGACCTCGGCCATGATCACGCTCTCTGAGTTGGCGATCAGGTTGGCGGGTACGGTCACGGTCGAGGCCGTGGCCCGGGTGGTCCAGTTGCTGGCCGAACTCCAGTCGACCTTGGCCACGCCCGAGGTGTTACGGGTCACGCTGGTGATCCG
>JANNVY010000262.1:0-5410 GCA_031408375.1 Pseudomonadota bacterium
ACGAGCTGACGGCGGCGCTTGGCAAGGCCGAAATCATCCCGCCGTTCCTCGCCGGGTGGACGCCGCCGCTGCTTGCCCTACTTTCGGCGCTAACCTTGCTCACCTATACGGAAGACGGTTGAAACGGGGGGCGGCGAATCACCCCCTTGGCGGACAGTCAGGTTTGCGAATGAGCGACGCGGGCGCACCGCGCGATTGTGGGACCTATAAAGCCTCCGGGCTGGTGTCTCCGCGCGCGTTGCTGGGCTCGCTCGCCGCCGTGCTGGGATTGACCTGGTCGGCCCCCGCCATGGCCCGCGACTGGACCGTCCACTGGACCCCCGAAGAGCCCGCCCCGGCCTTTGGCCCCGGCCGCGTCGAAGCCGACGCGGGAGAAGGCTCGGGGGCCCCCGCCGACGGCCCGCGCGCCACCGCCACCACGCCGGGCCCCGACGGCCTGCGCGAGGACGGCTTCTACCTTGAGGCCGACACGGTCGGCGAGGACCGCGAGAACCGCCGCATCGTCGCGCGCGGCCACGTCGAGGGCCGCTATCGCGGCCGCACCCTGCGCGCCGACGAGATCACCTACGAGCAAGACACCGGCCTGGTCACCGCCAAGGGCAACGCCCAGATCATCAATGCCGACGGCACGGTCCAGTACGCCGACGAGATCGCGCTGGACGAAGACCTGCGCGCCGGCGTCGCCACCGGCTTCGCCGCCCGGCTGCAGGACGGCTACAAGCTCGCCGCCGCTTCGGCCGTGCGCCGCAGCGAGATGGTCAACGAGTTGAACCGGGCCATCTTCACGCCCTGCGACATCTGCAAGCCCGACGGCACGCCCAAGACCCCCAGCTTCGACATCGTCGCCGACAAGGTGGTCCAGGACCGTACCGACCGCGTGGTCTACTACCGCAACGCCGTGGTGCGCCTGTTCGGGGTGCCGGTGTTCTATGCGCCGGTCTTCTGGCACCCCGATCCCTCCGCCGAGGCGGCGTCAGGATTCCTGATGCCGTTGATCGAGGTCGATAACGGGCGCGGCCTGTCCTACACCCAGCCCTATCTGTGGGTGCGCTCGCCCTACGAAGACCTGACCATCTCGCCGCAGATCAATTCCAACGTAAATCCGCTGCTGAACCTCGAGTATCGCCGCCGGTTCTGGTCGGGCGAGGTCGAGGCGCGGGTGGGCTACACCTACGAGCGAGACTTCGACAACGACGGCGACAAGTTTGGCGACGCGGCTTCGCGCGGCTATGTGCTGGCCAACGGCCGCTTCAACATCGACCGCAACTGGCGCTGGGGCTTCGGCGTCGAGTACGCGTCGGACGACACCTTCTTCGACCGTTACTCGCGCTCGGGCGTCTACCAACAGCGCGGCTTGCTCGCGAACGACAGTCGTCGCCTGCTCAGCCAGATCTACACCGTGCGCCAGAGCGACCGGTCCTACATCTCCTTCTCGGCCGTGCACTTCCAGAGCCTGCGCTTCGAGACCGACCCGCTGAACCCTGCCGTCCGCCTGCCCGAGGACGACGACGCCCTGCCCCTGGTGGCGCCGGTGATCGAGGCGCGCTGGGAGCCGCGGCAGGAAATCTTCGGCGGGCGCCTGCGCGCCTTTGGCTCGGCCGTGGCGCTGGAGCGCAGCGAGCAGTTCCTCAATCCGTTCTCACCGCGCATCGCCGGCATCGACAGCCGCCGCGCATCGGCCGAGATCGACTGGCGCCGCGCCCTCACCACCAGCGGCGGCATCCGCTTCGAGCCGTTCGTGACCGCGCGCGCGGACGCCTACTCGCTTGCCGATGTTCCGGGCGTGGGCGACGAGTCCGACAGCCGCGCCAATGTCACCGGCGGCCTGGATATCCGCTATCCGCTGTTCCGCCGCTTCGGCGACGCCACGGTGGTGGTCGAGCCCATGGCCCAGTTCGCCGTCTCGCCGCGCAGCGACACCAGCAACAACATTCCCAACGAAGACAGCCTGGTGGTGGAAGTCGACGACACCAACCTGTTCCGCGCCAATCGCTTCCCCGGCTTTGACCTCTACGAGGGTGGCGCGCGCGCCACCCTTGGGCTGCAGGCCAAGTGGACCTGGGGCGAGTTCGGCGACCGCGAGGCCCGCACCTTCATCGGCCGCACCTTCCGCGCCGACGAGGAGCGCTCGTTCCCGCAGGAAAGCGGCTTCCGCCGGCAGGCGTCGGACTGGATCGTGGCCGCCTCGGTCACGCCCCTTCCGGGCGTCAACGCCTGGACGCGAGCCCGGATCGACGAGGCGGGCGATGTGAAGCGCGCCGAGTTCGCCGCAGACTGGACCACCTCGCGCACCCGCGGCTACATCCGATATCTGGTCGACGACGCGGACGCGTTTGACCCGACCCGCGTGCGCCGCGAGGAGGTCGAGGCCGGCGGCGAAGTGCTGGTCACCCGCAACTGGGGTTTCACTTTCCGCGGCCACTTCGATATCGAGACCGACAACTGGCGCAGGTCCGAGCTGGGCCTGCTCTATCAGGACGAATGCCTGCGGCTGGAATTGGTGTATGAGCGCAACGACACGCGCGTCGGTGCGCTGAAGCCTTCCGAGTCCGTGTTCTTCCGCCTAAACCTCGCCACACTTGGCAACGCAGGATACAGAGACAATGACCGCCGGTAACCGCGTAGGCTCAAGCGCCGGGACCGTGGCCATGAGAGGGAAGAAATCCAGAATGCGTCGAATGCTTTTCGCGGCGGCCTGCTCGCTCGCGGCGATTTCGGCGAGCGCCACCGTCGCTCAAGACCTCGCTCCCGTACCCGAAGCTCCCTCCACCCGCCCGATGGGCGAAGGGGTGGCCGCCGTCGTCAACGACGAGATCATCACCTCCTACGACCTGCGCCAGCGCATGTCCTTGATCATCGCCACCTCCGGGGTGCGCGTCACCGAGCAGAACCTGCCGCAGATCCAGCAGCAGGCCTTGCGTTCGCTCGTCGACGAGCGGCTGCAGATGCAGGAACTGAAGCGATTTCAGGTGAATATCCCCGACGGCCAGGTCGAGGAAGAAATCGCCGGCATCGCCCAGTCCAACGATTCCACCGCCGAAGCCCTCTATAACGTGCTGGATCAGGCCGGCATCAGCCACGACACCCTGCGCTCGCAGATTCGCGCCCAGCTAGGCTGGCGCATCCTGGTCAGCGAGAAATTCCGCAACCGCGCCCGCATCGGCGAGGACCAGATCGACACCGCCCTCGCGCGCATGTCCGCATCGGCCGCCCGCCCCCAGTTCCTGATCGGCGAGGTCTATCTAGACGCGGCCGTGGTCGGCGGCATGGACGAAGCCATGACGGGGGCCGAACAGCTGATCGAGCAACTCGTGAAAGGCGCTCCTTTTCAGGCGGTTGCCCGCCAATTCTCGACCGCGCCATCAGCTGTCAACGGCGGCGACGCCGGTTGGGTGATGTCCGGAGATCTCGCCCCCGAGGTCGAGACGGCACTCAGCAACATGGACGCCGGGCAGCTATCGCGCCCAATCCAGACCCGCGACGGCGTCTGGATCGTCTACCTGCGGGAAGAACGGACCGGCGGCGGATCCCAGATGGTGACTCTGAAGCAGGCCGCCGTTCGTGTTGCTCCGGAGGCGCCTCAGGAAGAGGTCGATGCGGCCACCGCGCGCCTTGCGGCCATCCAGTCGAGCATCACCTGCGACAACATCGGTGAGGAGGCCGGGAAGGCCAACGTACTTTCGTCCGAACTGGGCGAACAGGATGTCGCCGGCCTCGCACCGGAATTCCAGGCCGCTGTCGCCGAGCTGGCCGACGGCGCAGTAAGCGCCCCGGTTCGCACCCGCGTCGGGGTTCACCTGCTCGCCGTCTGCGGTCGACGCCTCGCGGCGGCCGGCGTTCCGACGCGCGACCAGATCGGCAGCCGCCTCTATGGGCAGCAGCTGACCATGCTGGCCAAGCGCTACCTGCGCGACCTGCGCAACTCGGCGATGATCGAGTATCGGTGAGCCGGACTGCCCCCCTCGCGCTGACGCTGGGGGATACGGCCGGCGTCGGGCCGGAGATCGTGGTCAAGGCCTGGCAGGCGCTCCGCGCCGACGGCCCCCCCTTCGTTGTCATCGGCGACGCCGATTCGTTGGCGAGCGCCTTCTTCGACGGCCATGAACCGACCGTGGAACGGGTGCGCAACCCGGCCGAAGCTGTCAGCCTTTTCCGCCATGTATTGCCGGTTTTTGATAAGCCGGATGAGCGTCAGCTGATCCCGGGATCAACCTCCGACACCCGGGCCGGCGCCATCGTTCGCTGGATCGTCCAGGCCGCCGAGCTGGCCCTGGCCGGCAAGGTATCGGGCGTGGTCACCGCCCCCATCGCCAAGGCGCCCCTTTATGAAGCCGGCTTCCGGTTCCCTGGCCACACCGAATTTCTCGCCGACCTCACCACCAGCGCGCCGTTCGAAGGTCCGCGCGGGCCGGTGATGATGCTGACGGCCAAGGACCTGCGGGTCGCCCTGGTCACGATCCACACGCCGCTCGCTCAGGTCCCGACCGCGGTGACCACGGAAAAGGTCGTGCACACCGCCCTGGTCACGGTCGCGGCCCTGAAACGCGACTTCGGGATCGCCAGGCCCCGCCTGGCGCTCGCCGGGCTCAACCCGCACGCAGGCGAGGACGGAACCATCGGGCGCGAGGAGATCGAGGTGCTGGCGCCTGCCGTCGCCGCGCTGCGGGCCCAGGGCGTCGATATCACCGACCCGAAACCCGCCGATACCCTGTTCCACGACGAAGCCCGTAAGGCCTATGACGCGGTGATTTGCCTCTACCACGACCAGGCCCTGATCCCGGTCAAGACGCTGGATTTCTGGGGCGGGGTGAATGTGACCCTGGGCCTGCCGATCGTGCGCACCTCGCCTGACCACGGGACGGGTTTCGACATCGCCGGACGGGGAATCGCGCGCGCCGACAGCCTGATCCAGGCTGTGAAGCTTGCCGCACAGATCGCTGAACGACGGGCGAAAAACGCGTGAATATCGACGCCCTGCCCCCGCTGCGCGAGACCCTGGCCGCCCACGACCTGCTGGCCCGCAAGAGCTTTGGCCAGCACTTCCTCTTGGACCTCAACGTCACCCGCAAGATCGCCCGCCTGGCGGGCCCCTTCAACGGCCAGGCGGTCATCGAGGTCGGCCCCGGCCCCGGGGGTCTCACCCGGGCCCTGCTCGAAACCGACGCCTTGAAGGTCATTGTGGTCGAGAAGGACCGGCGTTTCATTCCCTTGCTGGAAGAACTTCAGGCCGTATCTGAGGGCAGGCTGGTCATCGTCGAGGGCGACGCGCTCGAGGTCGACGAGGCGGCGTTGCTGGCCCAATACGCTGATTCTGGAGTCAGGGATTCCCCGGTGGGCCACCTGGTCTCCAACCTGCCCTACAACGTCGGCACGCCGCTGCTGATCAAGTGGCTGACCGGTCCGTGGACCC
>JANNVY010000263.1:0-2039 GCA_031408375.1 Pseudomonadota bacterium
CGGTGCGGACTTCGCAGGGCAGGGGGAAGCGGTAGTTGCCGTCCACCAGGGCGATGGCGGGGGCGATGCTCAGCCCTTCGATGGCCCGGCACATGGCCTTGCCGGTGGCGTGCAGGATGTTGAGCGCGGCGATCTCGGCGATGTCTGCTGAGCCGACGCACCAGGCCAGGGCGTGCTGCTTGATGACCAGCTCCAGCTCCTCGCGACGCGCGGCGGTCAGCTTCTTGGAGTCGTCCAGTCCCTTGGGGATTTTCCGCGGGTTCAGGATCACCGCGGCGGCCACCACCGGCCCGGCCCAAGGCCCGCGCCCGGCCTCGTCCACACCGCAAACCACCTGCTCGCCGCACAGCTTCTCCATGCGGAAGTGCGGGCCTTTGCGTTTGGCGGGCTTGGCGGGAAGTTTGCTCATCGGCCCTTCGCCATAGCCTCGCATTCGGCGTGACGGAAGCAGGTCGTGAGGTGGTCGTTGACCAGGCCGGTCGCTTCCATCCAGGCGTAGGTGATCACCGGCCCGCAGAACTTGAAGCCCTTGGCCTTCAGCGCCTTGGCGACCTCGACGGCCAATGGGGTCTGGGGCGGAATGCCGGTGGCGGGCGTGAAGCGGTTCTGCAGCGGCTTGCCGTCAACGAAGCTCCAGCAGAAATCCGAGAAATCCTCGCCCCGGTCGCGCATGGCCAGGAAGATCTTCGCGCCGTTGATGGCCATGTCTATCTTGGCGTTGGAGCGGATGATGCCGGCGTCGGCCATCAGCCGGGCGCGATCGGCGTCGCCATAGCGGGCGACCTTCTCCGGATCGAAATTGTCGAAGGCGGCGCGGAAATTCTCGCGCTTCCTCAGGATGGTGATCCACGCCAGCCCGGCCTGGAACCCGTCCAGCACCAGCTTTTCCCACAAGGCGCGGCTGTCGTACTCGGGCACGCCCCATTCCTCGTCGTGATAGGCGACGTACTGGGGGTCTTCTTTCGGCCAGGGGCAGCGGGTCTGGGTCATGAAGGCGACCTGACCACGAGTCGCCGCGCGGCGGAACCTATCAGGAACGCGGTGGTTCGACGCGGATGGGCCGTCCGTCCACGGTCAGCCCTTCGCCCTCGATGCGGTCCAGCCGCACCATCGCCATGGCGCGCCCTTCCTGGCCTGACAGCACCTCGCCGGCGCGCAGTTCGCCCGCCAGGATCTCGGCGCCAAAGGCCGGCGCCGGGCCGTCGAAGCTGATCGCGACCATGCGGTTCTTGATCACGCCGCGCCGCTTCATCCGCGAGGTGGTCTCCTGGCCGACGAAACAGCCCTTGGCGAAGTCGATGCCGTTCAGCAGGTCGAAATTGGCCTCGATGGGGTAGGTCTTGTCCGGCGTGGCGTCGACCGCCGGGTCCGGCACGCCCTGGGCCAAGCGGAAGGCCTGGTAGTCGTCTTCGCCAGCGGTGGTGTCGACCTCGTCCCCGTAGAACCGCCAGCCCAGCACCGGCAGGCGCGGGTCGATGACCCCGCATGGGATGGACTGCTCCCAGCTGGCGAAGACCGGTCCGTCGTCGGCGGCGACCTCGACCTTGGCCCGCAGGCGATAGATGGCCAGCTTCTGGAGCAGGGCCTCGCGGCGGTCTGCGGCCACGTCCAGAAGCGCGCCGTCCGATGTTCCGACGACGAACAGATCGAAGAGCAGTTTTCCTTGAGGCGTCAGCAGGGCGGCGAAGCGGGCCTCGTGCTCGGCCAGGGTCTCGACGTCTTGGGTCAGCAACCCCTGCAGGAAGCTTCGCCAGTCAGGGCCGCTGATGCGGACGAGGGCGCGGCTATGCAGGCGGGCGATGGGCATGGCTGTGATGTAGGGCGCCCCGTCGCATCCACAAACCCCGCGCCCCGGTTGCAAAGCCGATATAAGATTTCGCCATGGCGTCTGACTTTCCGATTCTCTGCATTCTCGAGTCCCGCCCGGAGGACGCGATCCTCTCGTCGGGACTGCTGCGCAAGCTGCACGACGAGATCCCCCAGGCGACGTTCACCCTGGTTGGGTCGGACGCGTCCGCCCCTCTGTTCCGCGACATGCC
>JANNVY010000264.1:0-3973 GCA_031408375.1 Pseudomonadota bacterium
GCCGCCGAACAGGCGCGCCTTGGTCGTGCGCTGCACCACCCAGAAGGAGGTGCAGATAAGCACATTGCCGCCGAAGGCGAAGATCACACCCGAAGTGTGGAGCGGACGCAGGCGGCCGAAGTTCAGCCAGCCATAGTCGGGGAAATAAAGAAGGTCGGGGAAGGCCAGCTGGGCGGCGATCACGCACCCGACCAGCAGGCCCACCAGGGCCCATATCATCGAGGCGATGACGCCGGCGCGGATAACCCCGTCCATGTAACGGGAGGTCTCGCGGAAACCGCCGGTGGTCATGGCCACGAAGCTTGCGGCGGTCCCGAAAAGGAAGGCGCCCATCAGCAGATAGGCGTGGATCCGGAACAGGGGGTCGTCCGTCGCCGCCGCCCCCAGCATGGCCAGGAATGCGAACAGGGCGAGCACGCCCGTCAGAAACGGCGCGCCTCCCATGGTCTTGTCGTTATCACTGGTGACGACGCTCATGGTCGACAGCCCTTCCGTCCCGCGAATTGCCGAGTAGGGACGGAGTGGCGGAACGTGCATGCCGCCGCCACCTAGGGAAACTACGGAATGGGCGGCCAACCAGGGCGGGGACTAGGTAGGGCGCAGCCCCGGCGTGACCGCCGTTGTTGATCAGGAGCTCTCATGTTCGCAGACGTTTCGAAGATCGAGATGCGGGTCGCGCTGGCTTCGATCGGACTCCTGTTCGCTTCGATCGCCTGGCTCACTGCGGTGATGACCGGTGCTGAGCTCGGCCATTGCCTGCCTGATCTCAGGGCTGGCGCCGTTCACTGTCCGGCCTGCTACGCGGCGGTCGCCTTCCTGATGGCTGCGGTAGCGCCCTGGCCGGGTCGACGCGTGCGCAAGGCGAGCTAGCCGCCCACCCTCGCGGGGCGTGATGGATGGCGGGGCGAGACAGGTCCGGAATGTCACCAGGTCGCGAGTGCGCAGAGAGCTGATTGACAAGGCGCCGTCCGGCGGCGACCTGTGGCGCTTCGGAACAGGAAGGGCGCGACGGCTTGAGCGAGGCGGACACCACCGGCGACCTGGCGACCGCGCTCGCCCACACAGCATCCCTGCTCGGCCCCGAACCGGCCATGGCCGAAGCTCAGGCGCGCGAAATCCTGCGCGTCGTTCCCGACCATCCCCAGGCGGTCCTGCTGCTGGCTTCGGCGCTGCGCCGCCAGCGCCAGGCGCCGGCCGCCATAGCCCTGATCGAGCCGCTGGTGCGCGCTCACGCCGACTGGGCGGCGGCGCACATGGAAGCCGGATTGGCCCTGGGCGTCGTTGGCCAGACCGGCGCTGCGGTCGCGGCCCTCCGCCGGGCCCTGGCGATCGACCCGCGGCTGGTTCCTGCCTGGCGCGGCCTGGCCGACCAGCGTGCCCTGCTGGGCGACGAAAAGGGCGCGGAGGCGGCCACGGCGTCGGAGATTCGCGCCTCGGTCACCGACCCGATCCTGATCCGGGCGGCCACGGCCCTGGTGGAAAAAAAGCTGCCGGTGGCCGAGCGCCTGCTGCGCGATTACCTCAAGCGCGACCCCTTCGCCGTGCCGGCGATCCGCATGCTGGCCGAGGTGGGCGGCCGCCTGGGGCGAATGGCCGATGCCGAGGCGTTGCTGGCCCGAGCGGTCGAGCTGGCGCCGGGGTTCGTCGAGGCGCGGCACAACTACGCCGTCGTGCTCCACCGCCAGAACAAGCCGGTCGAGGCTATCAGCCAGGCGGATATCCTCCTGGAGCGAGACCCCGAGAACGCCGGCTATCGCATCCTCAAGGCCGCGGCCCTGGTCCGCATCGGCGACTATGACGAGGCGATCGCGCTCTATGCGGCGGTGCTCGCCCGACACCCGGAGCAGCCCAAGACCTGGATGAGCTATGGCCACGTGCTGAAGACCGTGGGCCGCCAGGAGGAGAGTGTCGCCGCCTATCGTGAGGCCACGAGGCTGAGCCCCAATCTCGGCGAAGCCTGGTGGAGCCTGGCCAACCTGAAGACCTGGCGCTTCACCGACGCGGACGTCGCGGTGATCCGCGGCCAGTTGGCCCGCAAGGACCTCTCGGCGGATGACCGACTGCATCTCGAGTATGCGCTGGGCAAGGCGCTGGAGGACGCCCAGGCCTACCAGGAGTCCTTCGCCCACTATCGCGTGGGCGCCGAGATTCGTCGCAAGCAGGTGGTCTACGACCCTCAGACCGTGTCGCTTCACCTGGAACGATCCCGGGCCCTGCTGACGCCCGAATTCTTCGCCGCCCGCGAAGGCCAGGGAGATCCGGCGCGCGATCCCATCTTCATCGTCGGCCTGCCCCGCGCGGGCTCCACCCTGGTGGAACAGATCCTCTCCAGCCACTCGCAGGTCGAGGGCACCATGGAGCTGCCTGACATCATTTCCATCGCCCGGCGGTTGGGCGGCGGGACACACCGGGGGGTGGAGTCTGCCTATCCGGAGGTCCTGGCCGACCTAGACGCGGAGACTCTCACGGCCCTGGGGCGCGAATACCTTGATCGCACGCGGGTGCAGCGCAAACTCGACCGGCCGTTGTTCATAGACAAGATGCCGAACAATTTCAGCCATATCGGCCTGATCCACCTGATCTTGCCGAACGCTCGCATCATCGACGCGCGGCGACACCCGATGGGGTGCTGCTTCTCGGCCTACAAACAGCATTTCGCCCGAGGCCAGGCTTTCACCTACGACCTCGCCGAGCTGGGCGGCTTCTATGCCGACTATGTGCGTCTGATGGCCCACTACGACACGGCCCTGCCCGGCCGGGTCCACCGCGTCATCTACGAGGACATGGTCGCTGATCCGGAAGGCCAGACCCGCGCTTTGCTCGACTACTGCGGCCTGCCGTTCGAGGAGGCCTGCCTGAAGTTCCACGAGACCGAGCGTGCCGTGCGCACCGCCAGTTCCGAACAGGTCCGCCGACCGATATTCACCGAGGGCCTGGACCAGTGGCGCAACTACGAGCCATGGCTCGGCGAGTTGCAGGCGGCCGTGGAGCCCGTGCTGGACAGCTGGCGAGGCGCCTGAGGCGGTGGCCGAAGCGCAACAACCGGACACCGCGTGTGGACTTCCCGGTCGGAAGGCGGGTGTTCGTTGTTGACAACCCTACCCTCCGCATCGTCATCGTGTGGTCATATTCTCTGCTTCGGGGGCTGAAATGGCATTGCGTATCGCAACAAGCAGGCTGGCGCGCGGCGCCGTCTGGTCGGCGGCGCTTCTCACATCCACCATGCTGGCGGGCGTGCCGCAGGCCCTTGCCGCGCCGGGCGAGCAGGCCACCACGGTCGACGAAGTGATCGTCACCGCCCAGAAGCGCGACGAAAACCTGCAGGACGTTCCGATCAGCGTTCAGGCCCTGCCGACCGAGCGCCTCGAGCAGCTGGGCGTCTCCAACTTCGACGACTACGTGAAGTACCTGCCCAGCGTGTCCTACCAGACCGTCGCGCCGGGATTCTCGGTCGTCTATATGCGCGGCGTCGCCTCGGGCGGCGACGGCAACCACTCCGGCTCCTCGCCCAGCGTCGGCATGTATCTCGACGAACAGCCGATCACGACCATTCAGGGCGCGCTCGACGTCAACATCTACGACATGGCGCGTGTCGAATCGCTCGCCGGCCCTCAGGGCACCCTCTACGGCGCCAGCTCGCAGGCCGGAACCATCCGTCTGATCACCAACAAGCCCGACCCGTCCGGCTTTGACGCGGCCATCGACGCCGAGCTGAATTCGGTCTCCGACGGCGGCGTGGGCGGCAAGATCGAGGGCTTCGTCAACATCCCCCTGATGGAGAACGCCGCGCTGCGCATGGTCGGCTGGTACCGCCATGACGCCGGCTATATCGACAACGTCTTCGGCACTCGCACCTTCCCGACCTCGGGCGCGACCATCGACAACGCCAGCCGGGTCGAAGAGGACTACAACGACGTCGATGTCTACGGCGGACGGGCCTCGCTGCGGATCGACCTGAACGACGACTGGACGA
>JANNVY010000265.1:0-7360 GCA_031408375.1 Pseudomonadota bacterium
GCCTGAAAGCACCCGGGCGTAGGTCAGCTTGCCGATCTGGCCGGCGTGGGCGGTCTTGAAGACATAGGCGCAATCGCCGTCGGCCCCCAGCCGCGCGGCGGCGGCTTCGGGCCCCGGCGGATCGTGGCGCAGGGCCTTCAGCAGCCGCCGGATTCCGAAGCCGTTTAGCGCCGAGCCGAAGAAGACGGGGGTGATCAGGCCCTCGCGGGTCTCCTTGACCAGGTCGGCGAACACCAGGTCCTGGGGCGGGATGATGTCGGAGAGCAGCTGCTCCATCAGCACGTCGTCGTAGTCGGCGATCTGTTCGAGCATATGGAACC
Source organism: Pseudomonadota bacterium (assembly GCA_031408375.1). GTDB lineage: Bacteria > Pseudomonadota > Alphaproteobacteria > Caulobacterales > Caulobacteraceae > JAEZEZ01. The sequence goes on from JANNVY010000265.1 coordinate 321, forward strand.
GCGCCTCGGCCTCGCGTTCGGCCAGGTCCGGCGGCAGGGGGACCTGCTCGGACGGCTGACCGGGGCGGTAGAGATAGGCGCGCTCCAGCGCCAGGTCGACGAAGCCGGCGGCCTTGTCGTCCTTCCAGATGGGGATCTGGCGGGCCACCAGCGGGGTGGTGGACGAGGGCTGCAGCGCAGCCAGCAGGTCGCGGATCTTGCCGTGGGCCTGGTCGATCTTGTTGACGAACACCGCGCGCGGCACGCCCAGCCGCTCAAGCTGCTTGAGCATGGGCTGCAGCAACAGACCCTTGTCGGGATCCGGGTCGATGACCACCAGGGCCAGGTCCACGGCCTGCAGCGCGTGGTCGGCGTCGGCGAAGAACTCGATCGAGCCGGGGGTGTCGATGACGGCGTAGCGGTCATCCATGAAGCTGAAATCGGCGACATTGATCTCGACGGACAGCCCGTGCGCGCGGGCCTCGGGGCTGGCGTCGCCGACCGTGGACCCCGGGGCGCCCTGGCGCTCGATGGCGCCGGCCGCGAACAGCAGCGCCTCCATCAAGGCCGTCTTGCCCGTCCCGTTAGGTCCCACCAGCGCGATCGCCCGCGCGCCTGCTGCTCTGCCTGGCATAGGGTCGTCTCCTCTCGGTCATCGTCGCGCGACAACCGCAGGAGCGGTCCCCGCGCACACCCGTGGCTCTCTGCCTCCGGGGCCGGGACGGCCGGGGAGGTGGGCCTTGGCTTCATCGTTCCTCCCATGGCGGAGGAATCGCAAGCCGGGCGTGTTCAACGAACCGTGAGCGAGGAGGCGCCTCTTCTCCTCCGGAGAAAGGCGGACGTGGCGCGCCTAACCGCCCGCCATCCCCAGCACGCCGCGGACCGCCGCCTTCCAGCCCGCCAGCAGGCAGTCACGCTCGGGGCTTTGCATCTTCGGCTCCCAGTGGGCCGGGGCCTCGGCGGGCGTGACGTCGAGGCTGTCGATCAGGCCAGCGCCCAGGGCCGCCAGCCTCGCCGCCCCAAGGGCCGTCATCTCCTGGAAGGCGGGGCGTTCGACCGGCACGCCGGTGATGTCGGCCAGGAACTGCATGGCCCAGCCGTTGGCGGTGACCCCGCCGTCGACCTTCAGCATGGTGGGCCGGGGCGCGCCGTCGGCGGCAAGGGCATCCAGCAGGTCGTGGGTCTGGTAGGCCAGCGCCTCCAGCCCGGCGCGGACCAGGTGCGCCCGGGTCGTGTCCCGCGTCAGGCCCATGACCGCCCCGCGTGCCTCCGCGTTCCACCACGGCGCCCCCAGGCCGGTGAAACCGGGGACGAGGTAGACGCCGCCGTTGTCGGGCAGCGTCTGGGCCACCGCTTCGGACTGCCGCGAATCCTCGATCAATTGCAGGCCGTCGCGCAGCCATTGCACCGTCGAGCCGGCCGAGAAGATCGACCCCTCCAGGGCGAAGGCTCGACCCCCTCCTTTTTCTTTGGCGCCGGTTTCATAGCCGACCGTGGCCAGCAGCTTGTTGTGCGATTGGCGCGGCTCTGCCCCGACATTGATGACCAGGAAGGCGCCGGTGCCGTAGGTGACCTTGACCCCGCCGGGCCGCAGCGCCGCGTGGCCGACGAGGGCGGACTGCTGGTCGCCCGCGACACCGGTGATCGGGATGGCCGCGCCGAACAGGGCTTCGCTGACGGTCCCGAAGGCGCCGGCGCAAGGTCGGATGTCCGGCAGCACCGCGCGCGGCACGCTGAAGATTTTGAGCAGCTCCTCGTCCCAATCGTGGCCTTTCAGGTCCATGAGCGAGGTGCGCGAGGCATTGGTGACGTCGGTGGCGAAGGCGGTCCCGCCGGTCAGGCGGTGGATCAGATAGGCGTCGATGGTGCCGGCGCAGAGCTCGCCCCGCTCGGCCCGCAGCCGCGCGTCCGGGACCTCGTCCAGCAGCCAGGCGATCTTGGTGGCCGAGAAATAGGGGTCCAGCACCAGGCCGGTCTTCGCCTGGATGATGGGGGCCAGCCCCTGGGCCGCCAGGTTGTTGCAGAGGTTGGCCGTGCGCCGGTCCTGCCAGACGATCGACCGGTGAAGCGGCCGCCCTCCTTCGCGCTCCCACAGGGTCGTGGTCTCGCGCTGGTTGGTGATGCCGACGGCGGCGATGTGGCCCGGTCCGCCCACGTCGGCGATCGCCTCGCGACAGGTCTGGACCACGGCGCGCCAGATCTCCTCGGCGTCGTGCTCGACCCAGCCGGGTTTGGGATAGTGCTGGGCCAGTTCGATCTGGCGGATGGTCCGGGGCTTCCAGTCCAGCCCGAAGACGATGGCCCGGGTCGAGGTCGTGCCCTGGTCGATGGCGAGGATTAGGGTATCCAAGGCAGAGCTCCGGTCGCGGCGCGTGTCAGTTTCGGATAAGAGCGCGGCCATGACCACACCCGATTCCCAGGCTGGCCTGTCACCCACCTTCGGCGATATCCAGGACGCCGCCGCCCGGCTGAAGGGCCAGGCCATCATCACGCCCCTGATCGAGAACCCGGCGCTGAACGAACGGGTCGGCGGGCGGGTGCTGCTGAAATGCGAGACCCTGCAGGTCTCCGGCAGCTTCAAGTTCCGCGGCGCCTACAACCGCATCAGCCGCTTCTCCGACGACGAGAAGGCGCGAGGCGTGGTGGCCTATTCGTCGGGCAACCATGCCCAGGGGGTCGCCGCCGCGGCCCAGCGGATCGGCACGCGGGCGCTGATCGTCATGCCCGCCGACTGCCCCGCGGTGAAGATCGAGGGGGTCAAACACTTCGGCGGCGAAGTCCGGCTCTACGACCGCTGGACCGAGAGCCGCGAGGCCATCGGGGCCGGGATCGCCGCCGAGCGCGGCTCGGTGCTGGTCCCGCCCTTCGACGATTTCCACGTCATGGCCGGCCAGGGCACGGCAGGCCTGGAAATGGTCGAGCAGGCGAAGGCGATGGGCGTGACGCTCGACGCCGTGTCGGCGCCGGCCAGCGGCGGCGGCCTGATCGGCGGCATAGCGCTCGCCATGGAGGCGCTGAGCCCCAGCACCGAAGTTTTCGTCGCCGAACCGCGCAACTATGACGACTACGCCCGCTCGCTGGCCGCCGGCGCGCGCACGACCTACGCGCCTGACCCGCCGCCGTCGTTCTGCGACGCCCTGATGTCGCCGATGCCGGGTGTGGTGACCTGGCCGGTGGGGAGCCGTCTGCTGGCGGGAGCGGTATCTGCCACGGACGCCGAGGTGGCCGAAGCCATGCGCTTCGCCTTCCGCTGGCTGAAGCTGGTGGTCGAGCCCGGCGGCGCCTGTTCCCTGGCGTGTTTGCTCAACGGCCAGATCCCGGCTGCGGGGCGGACGGTCGGGATCGTGCTGTCGGGCGGCAACGTCGATCCGGCGCTCTACGCCCGGGTGTTGGCGGGGGACGCCTAGCTACTTCTTCTTTTTCGTCTTCCTGGAATCGAAGACCTGCGGCTCGCTGTCGATGAAGCCGTAGCGGCTGGCGCGGGCTTCGAGGCGGCCGTCGCGCGGCAGGGCGACCGGGCCGCGATAGAGCTTCCAGCCGTCCTTCTCGTTGCGCCGCCACTCGATGGTGGAGCCGGGCGTCAGGGCCTCCATCAACACGCGCCCACCCACCAGCTGCAGCACCGGCGCGGCGGTCACCGGCGTCTGGCCCGCGGGCTGGAAGCGGTCGCGCAGCATCTGGGTCGACTCGTAGGACATGTCGGGCGTGATGGCGTTGAAGGCGGCGAGCGCTGCACGCAGGCGCTGGACGTCCGCGATATGACCGGCGTCGCCCGCCAGGTTGCGGACCTGAGCCGGATCGGTGCGCAGGTCGTAGAGCTCGATCTCGGCGCGCGGGGTGGTCTGGTTGGGGCCCAGCGTCGTTGCCCCGCCCTGTCCTGCCACCGCATCATAGAGGTCGCCGCGCCGCGCGAGGTGCCACAGCCGGGTGGCGGGGACCTCGTTGAGAAGGAACAGGTAGCGGCTGTCGCGAACGGCGCGCGAGCGTTCGACGACCGTGCCGACCCGATTCTGGATCGAATAGACGAAGCCAGCCGAGGGGCCGGGCCGCACCGAGAGCCGGTCACGGCCCTGGACCCAGGCCATGGGCCGGCCGTGGGCCAGGGTGATTACCGAGGGCGCGATATCGACGCCGGAGACCAGCGCGCGGCTGACCGTGCCCCGGCCTCGCCCATCGGGATATCGGACGATCAACGGGATGTGGACGCCGGAATCGTAGAGGGTCCGTTCGCCGCGCGGCCACGGACTGCCGGTGCGGGCGGTGACCATGATGATGGTGTTGTTGAGCGCGCCCGACTTTCGCAGCCGTTCCATGGTCTCGCCGACCCGGGCGTCCAGGGCGGCGATCCGCTGGTAGCGAGCCTTCAGGGCGGCGCGCACGGCGGGCGTAGCGGGCAGGTAGGAGGGGACGACGATCTTCGCCGGGTCGATGACAACCGGCGTCGGCGGCTTTTCCTTCTTGGCGAACAGCCTCTCGAAGAATCCCTTCTTCTTGGCTTTGGGCGCGTCCTTGTCGTCGCGGGGCAGGGTCGAGATCTCGATCACCCCGAGGAAAGGCTGAGGCACGTCGGCCTCGATCCACGTGGCGTCAACGGTGCGGATGTCGACGTCCCACAGCGCATTGGCGCCGCCGAAAGGATCGTTCTTCGGGCCGATACGGAAGGTGTGATAGCCGGCCTGGCGCAGCAGCTCGGGGAAGGCCTTCACCTCGGGCTTGGGCGCGACGTTCCAGCCGCGCTGGCCGGTCCAGTCCTGAATGATGCCCAGCGTCTGGGGGTACATACCGGTCAGCACTGACCCCCAGGCCGCACCCTGCGATCCGGAAGCGGCGTAGGCGCTGGCGTAGGTGACTCCCTCGGCGGCCAGCCTGTCGATGTTGGGGGTGACGGCGGCGGGGTTTTCGTAGGCGCCCAACTCGGGGCCGAGCGCGTCGGCAACGAAGATCAGGACATTGGGGCGCGTCTCGTTCTGGGACCGGGCGGTGATCGTGGGCTCGCGCGCGGGCTGGCAGGCAGCGACGCCCAGCACCAGGAAGATGCCGACAACCCTCAGGAAGGCCTTGAATCCGTTGCCGTCCATACCGAACGTCATTTGCGCGCCTGACCTCTCGCCACCCCGGCCCCGGCCGCCTTCACTGCACTTCCCTTGCCATTAGAGGACCCGGGCAGGCGTGTCACGGTCCGCCCTGACGCAGGGGGCCTTGAACGGGCGCCGTCAGAGGGCGCGCATGCGGTTGTCACGGGGCTTGTGCTCAAGTTCAGCCAGGCCCAAAGCCTCCAGCACCGGCGGGACGTAGACGCCGAAACGACCGCGCAAGCCCTTCTTGAGGCCGTACCAGCCGCCGACGGGATTGTCCGCGGCCCGGCCCCACGCTTCCACGGTCCCGTCCGCGGCCGGCTTCTGCTCATCGGCTCCGCCCAGCGCGACCCAGTCGCCAGCCGCCTTCAGCATGGCGTGCAGGTCTTCGATGCAGCGGATGGAATAGCGCAGCTGGGTCGATCCGACCTGGACCACCAGCGCAGGCGGGTCGGCCGCCTGGTCGCGCCAGGCCGTGAACTCCGATCCGCCAGGCGGGGTTTTCAGTCGCCACGGATTGTCTCGTGTGCCGGCGCTGTCTGCAGTCATGGTCGTCTCGCCAATGCTGTTGTCGTTCAGACTTGCCCGCGAGCGAGCGAGGACCCACTGAAAGCCCATGCGCCCGATCCTGTCTATCGCGGACCCCGACGACCCCCGCATCGCCGCCTATCGCGACATCCGCGAGCGCGACCTGGTGGGCCGCGAAGGCCGGTTCGTGGCCGAGGGCGAGGTGGTGCTAAGCCTGCTGGCGCGTTCGTCGCGGCACCGGGCGGAGTCGGTGCTGATCGACGCCAAGCGTGCCGACAAGCTCGCGCCGCTGCTGGCGCAGTTCGACGCAGAAGTCCCCGTCTATGCCGCCGGACAGGCAGTGATCGACGCCATCGCGGGCTTCCACCTGCACCGGGGCATCCTGGCGATCGGAGTGCGGGGACCGGAGCCGACAGCCGCGCAACTGCTGGCGACGCTGGGGGACGGGGCGGTGGTGCTGGTCCTGTTCGGGATTTCCAATCACGACAACGTGGGCGGGCTGTTCCGCAACGCTGCGGCCTTTGGCGCGGACGCGATCTTGCTCGACGCCAACTGCTGCGATCCCCTTTATCGCAAGGCCATCCGGGTCTCGGTCGGCCATGCCCTGACGGTGCCGTTCGCGCGGCTGGCGGCCGGCGAGGACCCGCTGGCGCTGCTGGGCGAGGCGGGGTTCGAGGCCCTGGCCCTGACGCCGGTGGGTTCGACGCCGCTGTCGCGGCTGCAGCGTCCCAGGCGGGCCGCCGTGCTGCTGGGGACCGAGGGCGAGGGCCTGCCCGCTGCCGTCATCGCCGGCGCGACCCCCGTCGGCATTCGGATGGCGCCCGGCGTCGACAGCCTGAACGTAGCCGTCACCGCCGGGATCGCACTGCACCATCTGAATTTCGCTCAGGCGTAGGCTTCGCCTGTCGTCACCGGTCGCCGCCGCCGGCCCGCCACCAGCGCGACCCAGCAGACCAGGCCCACCGCCACTGCGGCGGCAACCTGGGACAGCGAGCTGTAGAGCGCCGGGACCGTCAGTTGCAGGTGTGAGATGACGCCTTCCTGGATCGAATTGCCGGCCCCGTGAGCGAGCGCCGCCGGCCAGAAGCTGCCCGAGCGGATGGTCAGCCAGGCGTAAAAGAACGACACCGCCACCAGCTCGATCGGCGACAGCAGGAACGACCCGAGGATCGGATTTTCCGGGTGGTTGTAGCCCATCAGCAGCAGCGGTAGATGCCAGAAGGACCAGAACAGTCCCAGCAGCACGACTCCGCCGCTGACGCCGAACGCCTTGACCATGTGGCCCTGCAGGAAGCCGCGCCAGGCGAACTCCTCTCCCGCCGCCGCGACCAGGTTCATGCCCGCGAAGGCGCCCGCCGTGAGCAGCACATTGGCCACGAACAGCGGCCAGGCCTGGGCGCCCTTGCCCAGCAGCCAGGGCCCTCCCGAGACGTCGACGCCGGCGTCGGAGAAGGCGAA
>JANNVY010000266.1:0-7610 GCA_031408375.1 Pseudomonadota bacterium
CAGATCAACGGCCTGGCCGGCAATGACGTCCTGAACGGGGTCGGCGACAACGACACGCTCAACGGCGGCGACAACGACGACACCCTGGCGGGCGGGCTCGGCAACGACGCGCTGAACGGTGACGGCGGCATCGACACGGTCGACTATACGGCCGCGGCCTCGGCAGTGACCGCCAGCCTGGCGACCAACACCGCGACCGGCGGGGACGGTTCGGACACCTTCACCGGGGTGGAGAACCTGACCGGTTCGGCCTTCAACGACACCCTGACCGGCGACGGGGCCAACAACACCCTGATCGGCCTGGCGGGCGTCGACACCATCGTCGGCGGTGGCGGCATCGACACCATCAACGGCGGTGACGGCAACGACACCATCACCGGCGGGCTCGGCAACGACATCCTGGACGGCGGTCTCAACCACGACACCTTCATCTTCGCCGCCGGCGACGGGGTCGACACCATCACCGGCTTCACCGCCGGGGGGACCGACGACACCATCCAAGTCTCGGGCTTCGCCAGCTACACCCTGGTGCAGGAAGGCGCGGACCTGCGGGTGGTGCTGGACGCCAACAACTCGATCCTACTGACCAACGTGCTCGCCGCCAACTTCACCGCCGCGGACATCAACATCCCGCTGGGCGGCGGGGGAGGCGGCTCGGTGATCAACGGCACGGCCGGCAATGATACGATCAACGGCACGGCGCTGGCGGAGACCATCAACGGGCTGGACGGCAACGACACACTGAACGGCAACGGTGGCGACGACACCCTGAACGGCGGCATTGGAACCGACACCCTGAACGGCGGAGCCGCAAACGACATCCTCAACGGCGGAGCCGGCAACGACACCATGAACGGCGGCGCAGGCGCCGACGTCTTCCTGTTCGACGCCGGTCTGTTCGGCGCCGACCGGATCCAGCAGTTCGCCCAGGGCGTCGACAAGATCCAGCTCACCGGCATCGCCGGCGTCGACGACTTCACCGACCTGGTCGTCACGACCCTGGCCGGCCAGGGCGCGCTGGTCACCCTGCCGGATGGCTCAACCATCCTGCTGGCGGCCACCACCGTTGGCCAGGTCGACGCCTCGGACTTCATCTTCGGGCCGTAGGACGGGCGCCTCGGCGTTCGTGCTTGGCGGGGCCACCGGCCGCGGCCGATCACCATCTGCAAGGGCCGGGGCCGCAAGGCTCCGGGCCTTTCTTTGATCCGGACGGGCCAATCGGCGCGAAGGGGCTTGCGAGGGCGCGTCGTCCACGACTATAAGCGCCCCTCGACGGACGCGGGCGTAGCTCAGTGGTAGAGCACAACCTTGCCAAGGTTGGGGTCGAGAGTTCGAATCTCTTCGCCCGCTCCAGTCGATTTCCTGCTCGATATCATCGGATTTCCGCCCGGGGCGGCGGCGCTTTGGCCGCTGCGCCGAAAGCGCTGGCGATTCAGCGCGTATTGGTGTTTTCATCCGCCTCCGCGGTTTGCGAAGGGTGCAACACCGCGACCAGACCGCCGGGGCGCGCAGCATGGATACCGGTTCACGCGGGGCGTCGCTAAACGCCAGCCTCGGCGAGAAACTCCGCTACGAGTTCGACAAGTCGATGGCCGCCGGGCCGATCGCCCTCATCGGCTGGCTGGCGCTCCTGTCGCTGGTCATCATCGCCTTCATCGGCGGCGTCGTCGCCATCCTGCGGATCGGCCCGGCCGGTGGTCAGCCGCTGGATTTCCTCGAAGCCTTCTGGGCCTCGCTCATGCGTACGCTGGATTCCGGCACCATGGGCGCCGACGAGGGCTGGTCCTTCCGCATCCCGATGCTGCTGGTCACCCTGGCGGGCATCTTTGTCGTCTCGGCCCTGATCGGCGTCATCTCCTCGGGCCTGGACTCCAAGCTCGACGAACTGCGCAAGGGCCGCTCGCGCGTGCTGGAGAGCGACCACACCATCATACTCAACTGGTCGCCGTCGATCTTCGACATCATCCGCGAACTCGTCATAGCCAACGCCAGCCGCAAGCGGCCGCGCATCGTGATCATGGCCAACAGGGACAAGGTCGAGATGGAGGACGAGATCGCCGACAAGGTAGGCGACACAGGCAAGACCGTGGTCATCTGCCGCTCCGGCGATCCCACCGACCTGTTCGACCTGGGCCTGGCCAGTCCCCAGACCTGTCGCTCCATCATCGTCGTCTCGCCGGAGGGTTCGGATAATCCGGACAAGGAAGTCATCAAGACTGTCCTGGCGCTGACCAACGATCCGCGTCGCCGCACCGAGCGCTACCAGATCGCCGCCGAGCTGCGCGACACCGCCAATGCCGAGGTCGCCCGCATCGTGGGCGGCGACGAGGTTCAGCTGGTCCTGGCCGATGAGCTGATCAGCCGCATCGTGGTCCAGTCCAGCCGCCAGATGGGCCTGTCGGCGGTCTATTCCGAACTGCTCGATTTCGATGGCTGCGAGATCTACACCACCGAGCTCGCCGAGCTGACGGGCATGACCTTCGGCGACGCCCTCATGAGCTATGAGGACTCGGCCCTGATCGGCATTCGCTACCCCCACGGCCGGGTCAAGATCAACCCGCCGATGGACGAGGTGATCGTGGCGGGCTCGCGCGCCATCATCATCGCCGAGGACGACGACGCCATCCGCCTGACGCCCCTGCCGCAGGCCGCCGTCGACGCCGGCCGCATCCGCAAGCCCAAGGCGGTCAGACGCAAGGCGGAACGCACCCTGATCCTGGGTTGGAATAACCGCGGACCGATCATCGCCTTTGAACTGTCGCGCTACGTCAAGCCGGGCTCGGTGCTCACGGTGGCGGCCGACACCAGGGGCTTTGCCGAGCAGATCGCCTCGATGTCGTTGGGCTCCAAGAACATGAAGGTCGAGCCCCGCGTGCTGGACACCTCCAACGCCGCCGACCTCGACACCCTGGATGTCGGCTCCTACGACAGCATCATGGTGCTGGGGAATTCCGACGACATGGACGCCCAGTCCGCCGACACCCACACGCTCATCACCCTGCTGCACCTGCGCAGGCTCTCGGAGGTCAGCGGCAAGCACATCAGCGTCGTTTCCGAGATGATCGATATCCGCAACCGCGAGCTGGCCGAGGTCACCGGGGCGGACGATTTCGTGGTGTCCAACAAGCTGGTCAGCCTGATGCTCGCCCAGGCCTCCGAGAACGAATACCTGTCCTCGATCTTCGACGACCTGCTGGATGAGGAGGGTTCGGAGATCTACATGCGGCCGGTCGGCGACTACGTCGACCTGTCCACGCCGGTGAACTTCTACACCATCGCCGAGGCCGCCCGCCTGCGCGGCGAGACCGCCATCGGCTACCGGCGGTTGCGTGACGGTGCGGGCGACGATCGCAACATGGGCGGCGTCGTGGTCAACCCTCCCAAGGCCGGCGAGCTCCAGTACGAGCCGCAGGACCGGGTCATCGTCCTGGCGGAAGACTAGGCGCGGGGCACGGGGGCGGAACCGTCCCCTTTGGGGGCGCCCCTGCGTTTCCCCTGTCGCGCGACCCGCGATCCTGCGCTATGCGCTAGGGCGGCCCGGGGCTTGCACGTTCCGGCCGTTCAACGCCCGGATTGTCTCTGAATGCTCTTCGACAGCCAGCAGGACCTGATCATCGCGCTGGGGGTATCCCTGGTCGCAGCGATCCTGCTCGCCCTGTTGGGTTTCTACCTTTTCATGCGGGCTTCCGGCGCCCTGCGGCAGGCGAATGACGAGCTGGAGACCGCCGGCACCCATGTCGACCGCACCGAGCGGCGGCTGATGAACATCCTGAACGCCATTCCCGTGGCCCTGGTCGAGACCGACGCCCAGGGCCGGTTCGTCTTCGCCAACCGCGCCGCCCACCAGCTCCTGGGCCGCAAGGACGCCGAGCTGATCGGGCTGCGGTTTCACTCCGCCACCTGGGGCATCACCTACCCCGACGGCCGCGTCATCCCGCCCGAGCTGCTGCCCGCCGCGCGCGCCCTGCGTGGCCAGACGGTCAAGGGCTTCCAGCACCTGATGATCAATCCCGGCACCCGCAAGAAGATGCTGGTCTCGGTCACTGCCATGCCGATCCAGAACGCCGTGGGCGAGGTCATCGGCTCCTCCGCCGCCATCGTCGAGACCGAGGGGCTGTCGACGCCCCACACCGCCCGCGAGGACGACGATATCGCGCGGCGCTATTTCGATTTGGCGGGCGCCATGCTGCTGGCGCTGGATGGGGAGGGTCGGGTCCGCGACGTCAATGCCGCCGGGGCGGCGGTTCTGGGCCTGCCCGCCGCCGATGTGGTGGGCCAGGACTGGATCGAACGCTTCGTGCCGCAGGACGAGCGCGATGGCGCCAGGCGCTTCCTCAAGCGGGTCATAGACGGCAAGGCCGAGATGCCCGACGGCGAGAGCTGGATCATTCGCGGAGACGGTACTCGCCGCCTGATCGCCTGGAAGGGCGCCGTCGCCCGCGACGCCCAGGACCAGTTCATCGCCACCCTGTCCACCGGCCGCGACATCACCGACGAGCGGGTCGCCGGCTACCAGGACCAGGAGTTCGCCCAGACCCTGGAGAACAAGCTCGCCGCCGCCGCTGCGTCGCTTGAGGCCAGCGAGGAGGCGCGGCGCAAGACCGAGCAGCTGCTGGTCCAGGCCCAGCGGTTGGAGACCGCCGGGCGACTGTCCGGCGGCGCCGCCCAGGACTTCGACCGCCTGCTGGCCGTCGTCGGCGGCGCGCTGGAAACCCTGCTGGCCCAGGCCGACAATCCCGAACGCGTCCGCCGCCTGGGCGAGGCCGCCCTGGCCGCCAACCGGCGCGGCGAGCACCTGTCGCGCCAGTTGCTGGCCTTGACCCAACCCCGCGCCGAGGACCTGCACGTCGCCGATCTGGCGACCCTGTTGCGCAGTCTCGAGCCTGCGCTTTCGCGCGCCGCCGGCCGCGCCCCCCTGGCCCTGAACCTGGCGGTCGAGGTGGGCGACGTCCGGATCGACACCGACCAGTTCGAGGCCGCCCTGACGAACCTGGTCTCCAACGCCGCCGACGCGGTGGCAGGCGGCGGCGCCATCACCGTCGGCGCCGACCGGTTCGACACGACCGAGGGTCAGGTTCCGGGCCTGCCGGCTGGCTCCTGGACCCGGGTCTTCGTGATGGACACCGGCGTCGGCATGAACGCCGAAACCGCCGCCCGCGCGCCTGAAGTCTTCTTCACCACCAAGTCGCCTGCGAAACACGCCGGCCTGGGCCTCAGCCAGGTGTTCGGCTTCGCCCGTCACGCCGGGGGCGTCGCCCGCATCGAGACCGATCCTGGCCGCGGCACGACGGTCAGCCTCTACCTGCCCCTGGCCCCCCAGTAAGCCGATGAAACGACGCCTGACCGCAGAGGAACGGCGCCTGTGGGCGCTGGTCGCGCGGACCGTCGACGCCGCACCGGGCAAGGCGGCGGCGAAGGCCGAGGCGCTGCTGCCGCCGGTCGCCGCCTCGAAGGCGCCGTCCGCGCCGGCCAAGGCGAAGCGCCCGGCCGCCACCGAACAGGACATGGCCGCCCTGATGGCCCAGCTGGCCGCGGGCGTCCGGCACACGCCCGCGCCCAGGCCAGCGCCGCGCGCGCCGCGCCACGGCCCCGAAGCGCTGGAGCCCCGCCGCCTGCGGCGACTGTCACGCGAGCGCGATCCGATCGAGGCGCGAATCGACCTGCACGGCTTCGGTGTCTGGGACGCCGAGGACCGGCTCAAGGCCTTCCTGCGCCGCAGCCATGACCAGGGCCTGCGCGCCGTCCTGGTGGTCACCGGCATGGGCTATGGCGGCGAGGGCCAGATCCGCCGCCACGCCCAGGACTGGCTGGCCGCGCGCGACCTGCGCGATGTCGTGGCTGGTGTTTCCCATGCGGCTCGCCGACATGGCGGCGAGGGCGCGCTCTACGTCGCCCTGAAGCGTCGGCGCGACTGACAAACCGCCCTATTCCGTCTGGATCACGAAAAATGGACGATTTTCGGATCAGCGTTCTTCGTGACGCCCGCCAAGGTCGCATGACGCTCATCGGCTGATGGCGACGGTATTCATAAAATCCCGATAAAACAGTGGAGTACGATCTTGCCGCGCACGCAATTCTGCTTGAAGCAAGCTATGGTCGTTACAAAGTTGCCGGTATTGGCGGTTTCTCGGCAACAATCACCGTAGCAATTGGAATCAGGCGGGCCTTACGCCTTGCTGCGCAGTCGCTTACCGCAGACAACCCATTCAGGCGACTGAGTTTTCCGCGCATCTTGCGTGGCGGAACCCCGGCGCCGGGGAGCCGATTTTCATGAAGACCCAATCGACCGGCCGCGTCGCGCGCACGCCACTGTCCGTACGTGCGCGTTGCGCCTCCGCCTCGCGCGCCTCGCTGATGCTGGGGACGGCGCTCGGCTGCTCGATCGCGATTGTCGCGGGCGCGCCCGGCACGGCCTTCGCCCAGAACTGTGGCCCCGTCGTCGCCGGCGAGGTCACCTGCACCTCGACCAGCGGCGTGGGCAATCCCTACCCGACCGGGATCTACTATGCCGGCGCCGCCGGCGAGGACATTACCGTCATTGTCGGCGACCCCGTGGCTGACGTCGTGATCAATTCAGGCGGCAATTACGGGGTCTTCGTCGACGCCACGACCGGCCAGACCGGCACGATCGTCATCGAAGACACTGTCACCATCACCACAACGTCCTCCGGCGCCCGGGCGAACGGCGGCGTCGCCGACACGGTCGTCACCAGCGACGGCGACATCACTGCCGGCATCCGCGGCATCTGGGCGCGCACTACGGGCGACGCGACCGCGGAAAACACCGGCGACATCGTCATCAACGGCGCCTCGAACAGCTTCTTCGTCGCCATCGGGGTGCAGGCCACGTCCTTCGGCGCCAACGTCGCTTACGCCAGCAATACCGGCACGATCGAGGTCACCGGCGCCGCCAACGATATCGTCCGCGGCATCGACAGCTATTCCCAATCCGGCAGCGCCTACGCCTACAACGCCGGGGTGATCGATATTTCGGCCGTCGGCGCCGCGGGCCTGATCGGCATCGGCGCATTCTCCGGTGTCCACGCGGAGGTCACGACGACCGCCGACAGCACCATCGTCCTCAACACCCCCGGCACGGGGTACGCCTATGGGATCTACGTGCGCGCCTCCACCGGCGACGCCGTGGCGGATGCCGCCGGCGACATCACGGTGACGACGCTCGGGGCCGCCACGGGCATCAGTGTTCGCGCCCAAACCTCCGCAGACATCACCGCCGGCAACATCACCGTCACGGGCGGCTCGGGAGCCGGGATCCGGGCGAACGCCGGAGCCGCCGTGACCATCGCAGCCAACGGCGACATCATCGCCACCGGCAACGACATCGAAGGCATCGCGGCCTACGGCAACACGGGCATCGAGATCACCGCCACGGGGGACATCTCGACCGCCGGGACGAACGCCGAGGGCATCCGCGCCCGGGGCTACGCCACTGCCGATATCGCCGTCACAGCGGCCAACGTCACGACGACCGGCCTGAACTCCGAAGGCGTCTACGCCGTCGGCAATGTTAACATCGACGTGACCACCACCGGCCTTATCTCGACCACCGGCGACAACTCCTACGGCGTTCTGGCCCGCAGCTTCGGCGC
>JANNVY010000267.1:0-7739 GCA_031408375.1 Pseudomonadota bacterium
GCCCGCCCCGTCGGTCTGACCAAGGCCGAGGATTTCAGCTTTGAGACAGCGCAAGTCCCGGAGCTTCAGGACGGCGAGGTGCTGGTCAAGGTCAGCCACCTGTCGCTGGACCCGGCCATGCGGGGCTGGATGAACGCGGGCCGCTCCTACATCCCGCCCGTGGAGGTCGGCGAGGTGATGCGCGCGGGCGGCGCCGGCCGGGTGGTCGAAAGCCGCCACGAGGCCTTCCGCGAGGGCGACGCAGTGACCGGCATGACCGGCGTGCAGGAGTATGCCGTGGTCAAGGGCGCGGCCCTGCAGAAGGTCGATGCGACCAAGGTTGCGCTGGAGTCCTACCTCGGCGGCCTCGGCATGCCCGGTATGACCGCCTACTTCGGCCTGCTGGACGTCGCCACCGTCAAGGCGGGTGAGACGGTCGTGGTCTCCGGCGCGGCCGGGGCCGTGGGCTCGATCACCGGCCAGATCGCGAAGATCATGGGCTGCCGCGTCATCGGCATCGCCGGCGGCGCCGACAAGTGCCGCGCGGTGGTCGAGGAGTTCGGCTTCGACGCCTGCGTCGATTACAAGAACGAGGACGTCTCCAAGCGCCTGCGCGAGCTCTGCCCCGACCGCATCAACGTCTATTTCGACAACGTCGGCGGCGACATCCTGAACGCCTGCCTGGCCCAGATGGCGCTCCACGGCCGCATCGCCATCTGCGGCGCCATCAGCCAGTACAACAACACCGAGCCCATGAAGGGCCCGTCCAACTACATGAGCCTGCTGGTCAACCGCGCCCGCATGGAAGGCTTCGTGGTCTTCGACTACGCCAAGCGCTTCGGCGAGGCGGTGAACGCCATGGCCGGCTGGATGGCGGAAGGAAAGCTGAAGGTCCGCGAACACGTCGTCGAAGGCGGCGTCGACGCCTTCCCGGCGACGCTCAACAAGCTGTTCGCCGGCGAGAACACCGGCAAGCTGGTGCTGAAGATAGGGTAGCAGGGTTCGCGCTCCTTCCCCGCGAGGGGGAAGGGGCGCGGTTTCACCGTCGCGTGCACACGGCAACGATCTTTGCCGCAACCCCGTCGCGGTCAGTGAAGACGTCGGTGTTCCAGAAACGAAGCACCTCGAACCCCTGCGCCCTCAACCAGGCATCCCGCTCTTCGTCGTAGGCGTTGGCCTGCTGATGCTGCGATCCGTCGACCTCGATAATCAGGCGCTTCTGGGAGCAGACGAAGTCGGCGATGTAGCGCCCGATCGGAACCTGCCGCCGGAACCGGAGGCCCAGCCGGTCATGCCGCAACAGGCTCCAGACGATGCGTTCGGCGTCGGAGGGCGCCTTGCGCATGGCGCGGGCGCGTTGCTTCAGCATGGGGTCCTGCGCGGGCACGGCGGAACATAAGCAGAACATCTAATGCTTGCAAAGGGGCGACCGCCTGAATTCTACGCGCCCCTTCCCCCTTGCGGGGAAGGGGCGTCTGTGTCTGGTCCGTTGCGGAGATTGAAGGCGCTTCGCACTTGCCCTTTCCCTTCCCATGCGGAAAGTGCCCCCCCATGACCCAACACACCCCCCTGGCGCCGCCCGCCGGCTCGACCCTGGACATGATCGGGCGCACGCCGATGCTCGAGATCAAGCATCTCGACACCGGCCCGTGCCGGCTGTTCATCAAGCTTGAGAACCAGAACCCCGGCGGTTCCATCAAGGACCGCATCGCGCTCAACATGGTCGAGGCGGCCGAGCGGGAGGGGTATCTGAAGCCCGGCGGGACGATCATCGAGGCCACGGCCGGCAACACCGGCCTGGCGCTGGCGCAGGTCGGAATCCTCAAGGGCTACCGCACCCTGCTGGTGGTCCCCGACAAGATGGCCCGCGAGAAGGTCCAGCACCTGCGCGCGCTCGGCGCCGAGGTGCGGGTGACGCGTTCGGACGTCGGCAAGGGGCACCCGGAGTACTACCAGGACGTGGCCCAGCGCCTGGCCCAGTCGATCCCCGGCGGCTTTTACGTCAACCAGTTCTCCAACCCGAACAACCCGCTCAGCCACTACACCACCACCGGTCCGGAGATCTTCGAGCAGCTGGCCGGCGACGTGGACGCGGTCGTGTTGGGCGTGGGTTCGGGCGGGACGCTGACGGGTCTGGGCCGATACTTCGCCGAGCACTCGCCGAAGACCAAGATGGTGCTGGCCGATCCGGTCGGTTCGATCCTGCGCGAGTACCACGAGACCGGGAAGATCGTGGAAGCCGGGTCCTGGACCGTCGAGGGCATCGGCGAGGACTTCATCCCCGACAATTGCAACATGGACTACGTCAAGCGCGCCTTCTCGATCTCGGACCGCGAGAGCATGGAGACGGCCCAGCAGCTGCTGCGCAAGGAAGGCATCCTTGGGGGATCGTCCTCGGGCACGCTGCTGGCGGCGGCGCTGCGTTACTGCCGCGAACAGACCGAGCCCAAGCGGGTCGTGACCTTCGTCTGCGACACTGGCGCCAAGTACCTGTCGAAGGTCTTCAACGAGAGCTGGCTGGCTGACCAGGGCCTGACCGACCGCCAGCTGCACGGCGACCTGCGCGACCTGGTCGCCCGCAAGGTGTCCGGCGGCGAGGTGGTGACCATCTCTCCGGATGAGACCCTGATGACCGCCTACAACCGCATGCGCCAGGCCGACGTCTCCCAGCTGCCGGTGCTGGTCGAAGGCCGGCTGGTGGGCATCCTCGACGAGAGCGACCTCCTTGGCGCGATGGAACACAAGGGCCAGGACGCCGCCATGAAGCAGTCGGTGAAGTCGGCCATGACCTCGAATCTGAAGGTCCTGCAGGCGACCGAGCCGATGGACGCCCTGCTGCCGGTGTTCGAACGCGACGAGGTGGCCCTGGTGCTGGACGGCGACGAGTTCGTCGGGCTGATCACCCGCGTCGACCTGATCAACTGGCTGCGGACCCATCCGCGGGCGGCCTGATTGAGCCGGCTGTACGACATCGTCGCCAACCTCGCCGAGTTCGACGAGGGCCTGACCATCTACGCCGCCCGGCCCTGGACCGCCGCCTCTGACGCCGTAGTGGCGCAGGAGCCGGAGGGGGGCGGGGACGGCGAGACCTGGTTCATGAGCGTCGACGCGGCGCGCCAGGTGCTGGAAGGGTGGGCCGACAGTCTCGACCGCTCGCCGTCCATCGCCGAATCCACCGACCGGCTGATCGCCTACGCCAGCAACGCCGCCTGAAGGGCCCGAACCGCCAATGACCGACCTTCCCAACCGCCAGGGCTTCTCCACCCGGGCCATCCACGCCGGCCAGTATCCCGACCCGACCACGGGCGCGGTGATGACGCCGATCTATGCGACTTCGACTTTCGCCCAGTCCTCGCCCGGCGTGAACCAGGGCTATGAGTACGCGCGCGGCAAGAACCCGACGCGGGAAGCGTTCGAGCGCGTCATCGCCGACCTCGAGAGCGGGGTTCAGGCCTTCGGGTTCGGGTCCGGCATGGGAGCGACCTCGACGGTGCTGGAGTTGCTGTCTGCGGGCGATCATGTGCTGACCGGCGATGATCTCTACGGCGGCACCTACCGGCTGTTCGAGCGGGTGCGCCGGCGCTCCATGGGGCTGGATTTCGGCTACGTCGACATGGCGAACCTCGACGCGGTCGAGCGGGCCATCACCGAGAAGACCAGGATGCTGTGGGTGGAGACACCCACCAACCCGCTGATGAAGCTGGCCGACCTCGAGGCCCTGTCGCGCGTCGCCGACAAGCATCGCTTGCTCGCCGTCGCAGACAACACCTTCGCCACGCCGTACCTGCAGCGGCCGCTGGAGCTGGGCTTCGAGCTGGTGGTCCATTCGGTGACCAAGTACCTGAACGGCCACTCCGACATGATCGGCGGCGTGGTGGTGGCGCGCACCGACGACATCGCCGCCCAGATGAAGTTCCTGCAGAACTCGGTCGGCGCGATCATGGGGCCCTTCGACGCCTTCCTCGCCAACCGAGGGGTCAAGACGCTGGGCATCCGCATGAAGGCCCACTGCGAGAACGCGATGAAGATCGCCACCTGGCTTGAGGGCCGCAAGGGCGTGGCCAAGGTCATCTACCCGGGCCTCAAGTCCCACCCGCAGCACGACCTGGCGAAGCGTCAGATGCAGGGCGGATTCGGCGGCATGCTGTCGGTGATCGTCGACGGCGACCTGGAGCGCACCAAGCGCATCATGGAGCGGTTCAAGGTCTTCACCCTGGCGGAATCGCTCGGCGGCGTGGAGAGCCTGGTGAACCACCCCGGCATCATGACCCACGCCTCGATCCCCAAGGACGTGCGCGAGGCCGGCGGCGTGGTCGACAACCTGATCCGGCTGTCTGTGGGCGTGGAAAACGTCGAAGACCTGATGGCCGACCTGGAACAGGCCTTCGCCGAACCGGCCTGGAACGACGGCCACTAGGCGCGCGACCTCAAAATCCTGCCCCGTTGGGGAAGGTGGATCGACGCGCTTCGCGCGGCGAGACGGATCGGGCCCGTCCCGTCAGGGGCGGGTCGGCACAATCCCGGCTGGACCAGCTGGCGCTCCGCGACTCCCACCGTCTTCGAGCCGACCGCGCTGGCGCGCGGCCCGATCCGTCACGATGCTCCGCATCGCGCCACCTTACCCAATGGGTAAGGATTGAAGAGTCGCGCAAAAAAATGAGGGCGGATGCGTGCGCCACATCCGCCCTCGCTACTCCCGGCCGTGAGGGACGGTCGGTCTGTATATTGACCGTCGGGCTTGCGCACCGGCGGTCAATTCCTGCCATCTCGATCTTCGTCGAATTGGCAGACGAGCCAGTGTCGCGCAGAGTCCTTAAAGATCCGGTCTATGTGCCTCTGGGCGTTGAAACCGTTGTCTGAAAACGAAACGAGGCCGGGTGCGTGTGCCACACCCGGCCTCTTTCATGTCCGCCCGATGAGGGGTCAGGCGGCGCAATCATTCGCCGGGGCGTCCGCGTCCCGGTGAATTCCTAGTAGATCAGTATGAATTGGATGGCAAGCGCAATTTTCAGCCGTCAGAAGCTGAAATTGATCGCGCCCACCAGGGCGTCCTCATACTGCGGTCCGGCGTTGTCCTGGTCGGTGTCGTACCAGCGCAGGTCCAGATCGACGTTGTCATCGACCTTGTAGCCGAAGCCGGCGTTCCAGGCGGTGTAGTCGAGGCTGTCCTCGGTATCGCGATGGCCGACCGCCGCCGTCACCTTGAGCTTGCCTGTCAGCTTGTAGCCGAGCCGGGCCTCGTAATAGGTGAAGGCATGCGAGCCGCCGGCATTGTCGGGCGAGTACTGCACGCGCAGGCGGCCCGAGACCGGGCCTGCCGAGCGCGACGCATCGGCGGTGAATTCCCAGTAGTCGTCATCAGCCCCGGCGTTGGCGTCGGGGTAGTAGCGGTACAGGGCGTTCAGGTCGAAGCTGAACCCACCCAGTTCCGGACGCACGCCCGCGCGCACCCCGGCCTCGAGCGTCGAGCCGAAGGACTGCTTGACCCGCGCCAGCCCGACCTCGGCGTAGAACAGCTCGTCGTAACTGCGCCACTCGGTCTGTATCCAGCCGTAGGCCTCGCCCATGGTCTTGGACGTCCCCTTGGAGCGGTAATCCGTCGCCGCGCCGAACGAGACGGTCCAGTTGTCGGTGTCGTCCTGCGCGAGGGCAGGCGAGGCGAGGGCGGCGGCGGCGATGACGCCGATCAGCAGGGGACGGATCATGTTGCAGTTGTCCGCCCTCGGAGCGTCAGGCCGCAACCCATTTCTTCGCATAGGCCGTCCCGGCCTCGTCGAACTCACGCTTCAGGCGCGCCACCAACTCGGCCGTCGTCGGCACGTCGTCGATGGAGCCCACGCCCTGGCCCGCGGACCAGACCGTCTTCCAGGCCTTAACCTCATGGTCCAGCTCCTTGCCCAGATCGACCTTGGTCTTGTCGGGCATGGACTTGGGATCGAGCCCGTTGGCGATCAGCGACTGGCTCATGAAGTTGGCGGGGATGCCGGAAATGGCGGGGGTGTAGACGATGTCGGCCGCATGGGCCTCGTCGATCATGTCCTTGTATTCGTCCGGCGCCCGGCTCTCGGTGGTGTTGATGAAGCGGGTGCCCAGATAGGCGAAGTCGGCGCCCAGCATCATGGCCGTGGCGACGTCCTGGCCCGTGCTCATGCAGCCCGACAGCAGGATCGTGCCCTTGAAGAACTGGCGCACCTCATTCAGGAGCGCGAAGGGGCTCCAGGTGCCCGCGTGGCCGCCGGCCCCGGCGCAGACCAGGATCAGTCCGTCGACGCCCGCCTGCGCCGCCTTCTGGGCGTGGCGCACGGTGGTGACGTCATGGAAGACCAGGCCGCCGTAGCTGTGCACCGCGTCGACCACGTCCTTCACCGCGCCCAGCGAGGTGATCACCAGCGGCACCTTGTGGCGCACGGTGACCTCGAGGTCGGCCATGACCCGGGGGTTGGTGTTGTGGACGATGATGTTGACGCCGTACTGCGCGTCCTCGGGCCCCAGCGCCGCCTTGATCTCGTCCAGCCACTCCGAATAGCCCTCGGTGGTCCGCTGGTTCAGCGCCGGGAAGGTGCCGATGACGCCGGCCTTGCACGCAGCGATGACCAGCTCGGGACCGGAGACCAGGAACATCGGCGCGGCGATGACCGGCAGCTTCAGGCCCTGCTGGAGAGCGGCGGGGATGGCCATGGCGTTCCTTGCGGGTTGCGTTTGGCTACGCTTAGCCCAAGCCTGCCTGCCCGATCAACGCGCCGTCGCGAACGCGGAGGTTGACGATGGCTGCGGGTGTGTAAAGAGTTGCTGCTGGGGCGCAGCGATGCCGTTGGCCCAGTTGGGGGGCTTTCACTATGAAATTGACCACTAGACTCGCTGCTGCGGCTGCCGCGACAGCCTTTCTGCTCTTGGCGGGGCACGCCCAGGCGGCCCCTCCTCGCAAGGACCGGGTGATTCCGCCGGCGCGCGTCACGGTCCTGATGAAGGCGGCGAAGTTCAAGGTCCTGGCCATGTATCGCAAAGGTGCGAACTGGGTCGTTCGCGCCAAGGGCGCCAGCGGCAACGAAGTGCTCACCGTTCTGGACGGCCGCACGGGGAAAATCATCGGGCTCGACGTCATCAAGTGGGCGCCCGGGGCGCGGAGGGTCACGCGCGGTTCTCGCGGGAATGCCTTCACCGGGGATGTCTACGAGTTCGGATACAGCGTGCCGGTCGCGGCTCTGGCGACCTGGGTTGTCTATGAAGAGGCGTCCTGGTCGGTCACGACCACGGAATGGCTCGAGGTTACCGTCGAGACCGTCTCCTGGAGCGAAGTCACCTACGAATCGAGTGTGACGGAGATCAGCTACGAAGCGTATTCGGTCGAATATTCCGAGACCTACGACGTAAGCTTGACCGAGACCGTTTCCAGCTATGAATCCTATGAGGAGACGATCGAGGAATCCTACACCTCCACCCAGGAGTCCTGGGAGGAGTCGAGCTCGTCGGAAGAAGTGACCGAGACCTCCAGCTCCTCGGAAGAAGTCACTGAAACCTCGAGCTCCTCGGAGGAGGCGACCGAAGAGTCCAGTTCCAGCGAAGATGAAGCGTCCGACGACGATTCGGACGACCAGGACGCAGCCGACGACGGTGACGATGACGCGGACGACGGCGATGACGACGACGGCGGGGACGATGATTCCGACGACGTCGGAGAAGACGACGTCGGCGACGAGGAGTAGCACCGCGACGGCTAGTAAGAAGTCTGCGCGGAAGATAAGAGCGGCGGCGAGGGCAAT
>JANNVY010000268.1:0-1942 GCA_031408375.1 Pseudomonadota bacterium
CCGACGGCTGACCAGGCTGCCGCCGACGCGGCCGCGGCCGCCGATGTGCCGGTCGATCCGAACGCGGCCGCCACGCCCGCCGAGCCGCAGCCCTACGATCCGGCGACCAACCCCACCCAGCCGCCGCCGTCGAAGTCGGACGAGATCTTCTACTAGGGCATCACAACGGTCAGTCCATCGCCGCCGTCGGGGTGCGCCCGAGGGGCGACGACGCGCGCCGGGTGTTTCACGTGAAACACGACCGCTTTTGTCGTCTTACGACGAAAAAGCGCATATGTTTTCAAGGCATTAGTGAATCCGAACAGGATCTGGCGTCGGCTTTGAACAGGCTGTTTGCAGGCCAGCAACAGGCGCCGAACAGGGCTGCGTTTCGCGAACAGGCGCCGCCCGGGCTCAGGCCGCCGGCGCCTTGCGCCGCGCCGCCCACCAGATCAGGCCGTAGATCGGCAGGCTGACCAGGAACAGCACGCCCTGCACCTTGAGCATCTCGGGATCGCCCGAGGCGATGGCCCAGACCGCGAAACCGAGGCCCAGCACGGCGCAGACCCGCGCCGTCAGCACCCGGTGCTCAAGCTCGCCCGACCAGCGCAGCAGCGCGATGCAGCACAGGCCGTAGACCGCCAGCGACAGGTTGGTGGCGACATTGATCAACACGCCGAACTGCTGGGCGATGGTCGGCTGGATGGTGGCGAAGCCGATGATGGTCATCAGCACCCCCAGGATCAGCAACTCGCGCGTCGGTGCATGCGGCGTGTCGGGCCTGGACAGGATCTTCGGCAGATACCCCGCCTCGACCCCGGCCTGGGTGGTCTGGGCCGTGACCATCACCCAGCCGCCTAGCGTCCCGGACGCCTTGAACACGGCGCAGGCCGCCAAGAGTCCCGCGATGGTCGCCCCCACCAGCTTGGCCGCGACGTCGGCGAAGGGCGCGCTGGAGGCCGCCAGCACCGTGGCCGGCAGCACCCCGAACACCGCCGCGCTGGCGCCGATGTAGATCAAGGCCGCCAGGCCCACGCCGCCGAAGGTCGCGATGGGCACGTTTTTCTTCGGATTGCGCACCACCCGCGCGCAGACCGAGGCGCTCTCCAGCCCCAGGAAGGCCCAGAAGATTGGCACGATGGAGCCGGAGATGGCGGCCGCGTCCGACTTGCCGACGTGGTTCGGGTCCAAGATGGCAGTAACGTTCCACGACTGGCGGAAGATCTCCGGGTCGAAATAGATCCAGCCCAGCACGGTCGCGGCGATGATCGGCAACAGCCCCACCGCCAGGGACGCGCCATGCAGCCGGCCGATGAAGCGGGGGCCGACGATATTGGCGAAGGTCAGGACCCAGATCGCCCCCAGCGAGGCTGCGGTGGTCAGGATCGGCGTCTTCAGCTCGGGGAAGAAGAAGGCCAGGTAGCCGACCACGGCGGTCGCCAGCGCCAGGTTGCCGACGATGCAACTCAGCCAGTAGGCGAAGCCCGCCTCGAAGCCGAAGAACCGCCCCAGCGCATCGCTGACATAGCCCACGACCCCGTGCCCGTTCGGCCGCAACCGCGCCAGGAAGGCGAACACCGCCGCCAGCAGCAGCGCCCCGACGCTGGCCCCGATCCAGCCGATCAGGGTCACCGACCCGATCAGCGCCAGCGTGGCCGGCAGCAGGAAGACCCCGGACCCGATCATGTTCCCGGCCACCAGGAAGGTGGCCATCATGGGCCCCATCTTGTGGGCGTGGCCTGCGTCCTCGGTCTCGGTGATGGTCATCAGGCGTCCCCCCCGGGAGCAGATCTGCGCGCTGGTCAGGGGGCGGAGCTTAGGGAGCTAATTGGGGACACACACTCTTTTTCTCGCTCACCGCCACACGGGGGATCAACTGGTCCGGTCCGAAAATGAGTGTGTGTCCCCCTTTCGCGCTCAGCGCTCGGGATGCGGCTCAGTTCAGGCCGTGCCCGGCGCGATG
>JANNVY010000269.1:0-5470 GCA_031408375.1 Pseudomonadota bacterium
CGGCCGGGATCAGGCGCGAGAAGATCAGCCTCGACCCCGGCATCGGCTTCGGCAAGACGCTGGAACACAACCTGGCGCTCCTGCGCGGCCTGGACCACCTTACGGCCCTGGGCTTCCCGGTGGTGCTGGGAGTCAGCCGCAAGCGCATGATCCAGGCCATCGACCCGATGGCGACCAGCCCCGACGACCGGTTGGGCGGATCGCTGGCGCTGGCGCTCTACGGCGTGTCGAAGGGCGCGGCGGTGCTGCGCGTCCACGACGTGCGCGAGACGGTGCAGGCGCTGGCGCTCCAAGCCCGGCTGGAGGGCGACCAGTGAGCGCGGAAATCCCAAGTCCTCCCGGCGGCGTCGGCCTGTCCCCTTGGGGTGGCGCAGTCCTCGCGCCGGTCTGTTACCTGCTGCTGATGGCGGCCGGGACGGCAGTGCTGTCGATCGTCTTTTCCGGCATGCGCAATCCGTTGTGGATGAGTCAGGACCCCGGCGGCTGGTTCGGGGGCCGCCACGTCCAGGCGCTGGACCTGGGCGTCGGCCTGTTCATCAGCGTGCTGCCCAGCACCAACCACACCTTCCAGATCATCGACTGGCTGGCCGGCAAGGACCGCTGGCGGATGTGGCCGATGTACTGAGTGATGATCGCCCTGCCGGTCGCGGCCTTCTTCTGGACCCGCGAGCAGCATCCCGGAACGGGACCGCTGCTGGCCTGGGGCGCGCTCGCCGCGGGCAGCGCCTTCACCGTGCTGGGCTTCCCCAAGGCCGCGAAGCCCGCCGACCCCTAGAGGCCGAAGCCCCATCGCCTACTTCTTGCGCTTAACGTCCACGACCTTGGCCGGCTTACTGGACTTCAGCCCCTTGGGTTCCTTGGCCTTCACCTGGTCGGCGTTGGTGACCATCCAGGTGGTGAACCAGTGGGGGTCGGTGACCTCTTCGCCGGTCGACCGCAGGCGGTAGACCCCCGGCGCCGGCTTGGTGAAACTGTCGAGCTGGGCGGGCAGGACCATCAGCTTGCCGGCGAAGGTGCGGCCGCCGACCAGGATGCGAATGCCGTTCTTCTGATCGGCCGAGGTGACCTGGCCCCAGACGTGCTCGTGCCGCAGAAACTGGCCCATGGCGTCGTGGTGCTGGATTTCGACGACGGTGATGGTGCCGACGATCCGCTCGCCGGCGTTTTCCCAGTTCAGGGGAACGGTCGGCAATTCCACCGGAAGGCCGGGTGGCGGGGTCGCAGTCGTTTGCGTCGTCATCGGGTCTCTCCGCTGGCCCGGGAAACCTAGCCCAGGTTCACGTGGGCGGCTATGCGTCGGATCATGGGTGAGAACAAGAGCCCCGGCGCAGGCCGGGTGTTGATAATTGCGGGGTCCGATTCCGGCGGCGGGGCCGGAATCCAGGCTGACATCAAGGCGGTGACGGCGCTTGGCGGCTATGCGGCCACGGCGATCACGGCCGTCACGGTGCAGGACACCCTGGGCGTCCACGGGGTGCATTCCATCCCGCTGGCGATCATCGAGGCCCAGGCGCGTGTGGTGCTGGCCGACATCGGCGCAGACGCCATCAAGACCGGCATGCTGTCGAGCGTGGCGGTGGTCGAGCTGGTCGGGCGGTTGCTGGACGGACCGGGCGCCGGCATCCCGGCGGTGATCGACCCTGTGATGGTGGCCAAGGGCGGAGCCTCGCTGCTGCAGGACCTGGCGGTGCTGGCGGTGGCGCGTGAGCTGGTGCCGCGCGCGACCCTGCTGACCCCCAATGCGCCGGAGGCCGAGGCCCTGACCGGCATCGCGGTCGTCGATCTCGATGGCCAGCGCCTGGCGGGCGAGCGGCTGCTCAGGATGGGCGCGAAGGCCGTGCTGATGAAGGGCGGCCATGTACCGGGCGCAACGGTGGTGGACCTGTTGCTCACACCAGACGGCGAGACCAGTTTCGAGGGCCCCCGCATCGAGACCCGCAACACCCACGGCACCGGCTGCACCCTGGCCAGCGCCTGCGCCACGGGCCTGGCCCAAGGGATGCGGCTGGAGGACGCCGTCGCCCGCGCCTGGGCCTATGTCGCGGAGGCCATCCGGCGCGCGCCGGGCTTCGGTACGGGCCATGGCCCGCTGGATCACGCCTGGCCCATGCGGGACGCTCGATGACCGCCTCGAGCGAACAACAGGACCTGTGCCGGCGGCACAAGGCCCAGTTCGCGCCGCCCGTGGCGGGCGCAACCCTGGGGGCGGCGCTGCCGCTGGCGCTCGGCGCGCCGGTCCACGGCCAGCGTTTCCCGCCTGAACCAGGGACCAGCGGCTGGTATCTCTGGACCGGCGGCGGCGACCTGGCGGACGGCGAGTTCCGCGACGTGCCCATCGAGGAGGCCGCCGCGATCGATCCGCGGGTCGTGAAGTTCCTGGCCCTGCCGCCCGGCTGGCGGTTCGTCCTGACGGCGGACCGCGAAGACGTCTGGTTCGACCCCTCCCTGTTCGCGGTGTCCGACAATGACGACTAGCCGGGCCAATGAGCTGGAAGCGATCGTCCGCGCCAGTCCGCGGGTCATGACCGTGCTGGAAGGCCTGCGCGAGGTCGGGTTGCCCGACCACTGGCTGGCGTCGGGCGGGGTCTACCAGACGGTGTGGAACGCGCTCACCGGCCGCGACCCCGACCACGGCATCAAGGATTATGACGCGGTCTACTATGACCCCGACCCCAGCTGGGACGCCGAGGACGTCTGGATCAAGCGCGTCGCCGCCCATTTCGCACCGCCGCTGAACGAGACGGTGGAGGTGCGCAACCAGGCCCGCGTCCACCTGTGGTTCGAGGCCAGGTTCGGCGAGCCCTACGCGGAGCTCCACTCGGCGGCGGAATGCCTGGAACGGTTCGTCTGCCCGGCGTTTTCGGTGGGGGTGCGGCTGGAGGTTGACGGCCGCATGAGCATCGTCGCGCCCTTTGGCCTCGACGACATCTTCAACCTGCGCCTGCGCCCCAACCCGAAGCGGCCGCTGGCGACCGGCTGGGAGCGGGTCACGACCTCGGCCAGGGCGCGGTGGCCGGAAGCGGTGATCGTTCAGCCCTAGACCCGCTCAGACGCGCTTGTAGACATCCGGGTCCCTGATCTCCATCCAGCGATCCGCCGCCGTCATGGGGACGAAGCCGTACTGGGCGTAGAGGCTGTGGGCGTCGCGGGTGGCGAGGTGCATGCGGCGGAAGCCCTGCAGGTCCGGGTGGGCCTTGAAGTACTCTACCAGCGCCTTGCCCAGCCCGTGCCCCCGGTGCGCCTCGTCGACGAACACGTCGCACAGCCAGCCGAAGGTGGCCCGGTCGGTGACCACGCGGCCGAAGGCGGCCATTTCGCCATGCCCGGCGTAGGCGCCGAAGGTCAGGCTGTGGGTGATGGCCTTTTCGAAGGTGGCCAACGGAATGCCTTCGGCCCAGTAGGATTCCGTGGCGATCCAGCGGTGCGCGCGAGCCAGGTCGAAGCGGTCCGCATCGTCGGTGATGACGTATCCGTCGCGCCGCACCTCGAAAGCCATGCCGATTCTCCCTAACTGAGGCCCTGCAGTTAGGAGCCTAGCCCGCCATGCGCCAGTGGACCGTCGACGCCTTCGCCTCCGCCCCCTTCAAGGGCAACCCGGCCTGCGTGGTCGAGCCGTTCGACGCCTGGCCGGACGCCGGCTGGATGCAGCGGCTCGCGGTGGAGAACAACCAGGCGGAGACGGCCTTCCTGCTCAGGACCCCTGACCCGTCGCGCTACGGCCTGCGCTGGTTCACCCCGGGCATGGAGGTGCCGCTGTGCGGCCATGCGACCCTGGCCTCGGCCCATGTGCTGATGGCGGAACTGAAGCAGACCGAGGGGCCCGCGACCTTCGACACCCTGTCCGGGCCGTTGATCGTCCGCCGCGACGGCGAGGGCTACGAGATGGACTTCCCCGCCGATCCGCCCCGCCGGACGGAGACACCCGCGGGCCTGGCCGACGCCCTGGGGGTCGAGCCGCGCGAGGTCTGGGCCGGCGCCTATCTGGTGGCGGTGCTGGACACCGAGGCCCAGGTGCGGGCGCTGGATCCCGACATCGCCGCCATCAACAGGATTTCGGGTGAGGCGACGGGGGGCCGCGGCAACCTGATCGTGGCGGCCTTCGCTGATCCCGGGTCAGCCGTCGACGTCGTCGACCGGTTCTTTGCGCCGGGATCGGGCGTGGCTGAGGACCCGGCGACCGGCTCGGCCCACTGCATCCTGGCGCCCCTCTATGCCGACAAGCTCGGCCGCGACCGGGTGAGCTTCCTGCAGGCCTATCCCGGCCGGGGCGGGGATTTCGTGACGATGATGCGCGGCGACCGCGTGCTGCTCCTGGGTCAGGCGGTGACAACGGTCGAGAGTCGCTTGCGGGTCTGACCCAAGAAAAAGGCGCGGCGCCCGAAGGCGCCGCGCCCGATTCGAACCCGTGATCAGGTCCTAGAAACGACGGTTTTCCCAATCGCGACGCTCCCAGCGGATCTTGGAAGCGAGGATTTCGAAGCGACGGTTCAGGTCCATGCGCTCCTGGTTGGTCAGGCCGTTGCGGCGGTAGTTCTGTTCCAGCTGAACCAGGAAGTGATGTTCGCTGTGCAACCGCGACACCTCGGCGGCGCTCAGCTGGCCCGAACGGGCGCCCGCATCGATGCGACGGCCGAGTTCCTGCAACCGACCACTTTCGCCGTACCAGCCGTCATTGTCGCGGCGCTCGTCGCGGATCTTGCGAGAGAGCGCGTCGAAGCGACGGTCCAGCTCCTGGCGCTCGACGCGGGTCAGACGGCCCTCGCTACGGCGGTACTGTGCTTCCAGGCGCACGATGGCCTGAAACTCGGAGCGCAGGCGGATGGCTTCCGTGCGGCTCAGCGAACCGTTCCGCACGCCGGTGTCGATGCGGCGATCGAGGCTGGCCTGGCGCTGGTTGATGTTCTGCCAGCCGCGATCATCGGAATCGTTGCGTTCGTTGCGGATCTTGCGGCTCAGGAGGTCGAACCGGCGGTCCAGATCCGCACGCTCGAGCCGGGTGAATGCGCCGCCCGAACGGCGATAGTCCGCTTCCATCCTCACCAGGGCCTGGAATTCGGCGCGCAGCGAGGCGGCTTCGGCGCGGGTGAGCGAGCCATTGCGCACGCCGGCGTCGATACGCGCGTCAAGGTTAGCCTGGCGCTGGTTGATGCTTTGGAAGGCGGGCTGGGCGGTCGCCATCGTGGCGGGCGCGGCGGCTCCGGCCAAGGCGCTCGCAGCCAACAGGGCGAGGGTGAACTTCTTCATTTGAAATACTCCGGGAGGTGGGCCGCGCAAAGCGGCGATGTGCGGAAGAAACACATCCGACATGACGCGGATATGAACCGTCGAGCCTGAAGACTGACAGCATCCGCCAATAACGAAGCCCCACCGCAGAGGTTGCATGCCATCAATGGCAAAACAAAAGGCGCGGGGCCCGTGGGGGCCGCGCCCCAAGAAAGAAAAAATATTTAGGGACAAACCCCCCACCCCC
>JANNVY010000270.1:0-3783 GCA_031408375.1 Pseudomonadota bacterium
CGTCGCCCTCCACCAGCTCATAACCCAGCAGCGCGAACACCCGTCCGCGCAGGAAGATCGGCCGGGCGTTGCCGTACCAGTCGACGCAGCTCGCCGTGCAGCCGTCGTCCTGGCCGCCGGGCCGCTGGCTTTGCAGGCGGCCGAAGTCGGTCAGCTGCTGGTTGGACCGGCACAGGAACAGCATGTCGGCCAACCACTGGTCGCGGTCCAGGCGCAGGATCGGCAAGCCCATCAACCCCCCCTGCCCGTCCGGCGTCGTCGCGTTGAAGAAGAAGGCCTGGCTGCGGCTCTCGGCCTGACGCGAGTCCGGCTGGTTGAAGCGGTCGCCCAGGGACGGCTGGCGGCCGGGCGTCAGGTCCACGGTGGTGAAGGTGGTCTCGTTGGTCGAGGTGACCACCAGGCCATCGCGGCCGACCTGCTCGATCCGTTCGACCGAGGAGCCCATCGGGAAGACCGACGGCTCGCCGCCGGCGGTGGGCGCGACCACCAGTGAGAACGGGGCCCGGGGCCCGCCATCGATGCCGTACAGCACGTAGTCGCCGACGAAGCGGTTCTGGCTGATTCCATAGTTCGGGCCGCCGGGCAGCAGGCGGTAGTCGGTCTTCAATGGCTGGCGCGAACCATCGCCGAAGCGGCCGGTCGGCAGCCGCAGCAGGCCGGCGCGGCCCGTCGCGAACTCGGGGTTCCACATGGCGTCGCCGTTCCCCGAGGGGGTCAGCAGCACCTCGATCATGCTCGCCGTCGCATTGGCGTTGAACGAGAACTGGTTGATCGGCGCGCCCCGCACCTGGGCCGCCGCCGGACGGCCGCCGGTCAGCGGGATCCGGTAGAGGTAGGCAGGCTCGATTTCGCGTTCCTTGCCGGTGTCCTGGTCCCAGTCGAGGGCGGCATTGATCCAGACGTAGACCGCGTTCTGCGACACGAAGAAGGTTCGACCATAACCGCCCAGCACGGCGGAGGCCTCGCAGGTCATCACCGGCGCGGTGATGTCGCAGCGGCTGACCGTGTGGATGTGGCTGATTGCCTTCGGGCCGTGCGCCCTCATCGGCGCAGGCAGATAGACCTGCCGCGAGTCCAGCATGCGCCGGAAAACCGGCTTGGTGGACTTGGCGGTCCAGACGTCGAAACCGGGCATGCTATCGAGGATGTCACCGTCCCCGTCGTTCCAGCCCCACAGGCTCTGCGGGGCATAGACGACGAGCTGGTTGCCGATCAGGCGCGAGGCGTAATTGCTGCTGGAATAGTAGTCGCTGGTGCGCAGGTGGTAGGCGTCCAGGAAGGTCAGCTTGCCGTCGGGCGCGACCCGGAAGCGGTTCACCTCGGTGCCGCCGCGCGCGTAGCTGTAGCCGACCACGACGATCATATCGCCCTTGATCAGCATCTCGTCATACCAGTCGCCGCTGGCCGAAACGCCGGGCGGGAAGGCGTTGATCGAGTCGACCGGCCGCAGCGAGCCGCCGGCGATGGAAATGCTGAACAGGCGTCCCCTGCGCAGGACGATGAGGTTGTCGCCGGCCACCTTGACGATGCCGCCCTCGTCCACGTCGGCGACCTGGGTGGAGGTGATCTTGTCGTTGGCCATTGACGGCGCGGCCGGCGGCGGAGCCGCGGCGCCCGGCGGCGGCGGCGCGGCCATCATGGGCGGCGGCGGTGGAGGCGGCGGAGGCGGAGGTGCTGCGATGTCCAGCTCGCTGCCCTTGCCCTTGGGTTGCAGGAAGCGGCGCAGTTCCGCGTCGGAGCGGAACGACGGCATGCCCGCCTCGGCCTGGGCGGCGACCGGACGCGGTGCGACGGTGGGAGGGCCTGCCGCCAACAGGGCCGCGAAGCCGAAAATGATCCAGCGGCGAAGACTGTTGGAATTCATGGCGATATCCCCCTGTGCTGGTCACGATAGGAACAGAGGTGGGCGACCCTAACAAGGCTTCAAATTTCACCGTTCCGCCGGTTCGGAAGGCCGTGAAACGGAACGGGAACATGCTATATCGGCGAGGTGACGCTCCCTGCCCCGCCCTCTCCACTGCCGCCCGCCTTCCAGGCCTGGTTCGCTGCGCGCGGCTGGACGGCCCGGCGCCATCAGCTGGAGATGGTCGATGTGGTCCGCGGGGGCGCGCACGCCCTGCTGATCGCGCCGACCGGCGGCGGCAAGACGCTGGCGGGGTTCCTGCCGACCCTGATCGACCTGACGGAAAACCCGCGCGGCGAAAACGCCGGGCCCCACACGCTCTACATCTCGCCGCTGAAGGCGCTGGCGGTCGACGTCGAGCGCAACCTGATGGCGCCGGTGCGCGAGATGGGTCTGCCGATCACCATCGAGAGCCGCACCGGCGACACCCCCAGCGCCAAGAAGCAGCGCCAGAAGGAGCGGCCGCCGGCGATCCTTTTGACCACGCCCGAACAGCTGGCCCTCTTCTGCGCCTGGGAGGGCGCGCGGCATTGGTTCGCCGACCTGAAGACGGTGATCATCGACGAGATCCACGCGATCGTCGGCGGCAAGCGCGGCGACCTGCTGAACCTCGGCCTCGGCCGCCTGCAGAGCTTCGCGCCGGCCGTGCGCCGCATTGGCCTGTCGGCGACGGTGCAGGAGCCCGACATGATCCGCCGCTGGCTGGTCCCCCAGCCGGTCCCCAATGTCACCGCCGACGGCGAGGTCCTGGAGAACCTCTCGGCCCTGGTCATGGGCGAGCCCGGCGCGCCGCCGGTGGTGGACGTACTCTATTCGAAAGGCGACGTGCCCTGGTCGGGCTGGACCGCGAGCCACGCCATGGCCGAGGTCTATGACGTCATCCGCGCCAACCGCACGACTCTGATCTTCGTCAACACCCGCTTCCAGGCCGAGATTGCCTTCCAGAACCTGTGGGAGATGAACGAGGACGGGCTGGAGATCGCGCTGCACCACGGCTCGCTGGCGGCCGAGCAACGGCGCAAGGTCGAGGCGGCGATGGCGCGGGGCGATCTGCGTGCGGTGGTCTGCACCTCGACGCTCGACCTCGGCATCGACTGGGGGGCGGTCGACATGGTGGTGCAACTGGCGGCGCCGAAGGGATCGGCGCGCCTGATCCAGCGCATCGGCCGCGCCAACCACCGCATGGATGAGCCGTCGCGCGCCCTGCTGGTCCCGGCCCACCGCTTCGAGGTCCTGGAGTGCAAGGCGGCGCAGCAGGCGGTTGCAGTCAACGACCTGGATGGCGAACCCGAGCGCATCGGCGCCCAGGACATCCTGGCCCAGCACGTGATGGGCGTGGCCTGCGGCGAACCCTTCCACGAGAACGATCTGTTCGACGAGGTGCGGTCCTGTTCGCCCTACCGCGACCTGCCGCGGGAGGATTTCGAG
Organism: Pseudomonadota bacterium; assembly: GCA_031408375.1. Classification (GTDB taxonomy): domain Bacteria; phylum Pseudomonadota; class Alphaproteobacteria; order Caulobacterales; family Caulobacteraceae; genus JAEZEZ01. Next base: position 3,332 of record JANNVY010000270.1, read on the forward strand.
CGGGTCGTCGATTTCGTCTCTACGGGTGGCTATGCGCTGCGGGCCTACGACCGATTCCGTCGCATCGTCGGGCGAGACGGGATGTGGAAGGTGCGTGACGCCCACACAGCGCAGCGACATCGCATGAATATCGGCGCCATCGTCGACATCCCGATGATCTCGATCCGGGTCGGCTCGGCCAAGCGAGGGGGACGCAAGGTCGGCGAGATGGAGGAGAGCTTCATCGAGCAGCTGACGCCAGGCGACACCTTCCGGTTCGGCGGCCAGGTCTGGAAGCTGAATGCGGTCGAGGGCATGGACGCCTTCGTCTTCCCCTCACCGGACCCCGACCCGCGGGTGCCGAGCTGGGGCGGATCGAAGTTCGCGCTGTCGACGTATCTGGCAGCTAGGGTGCGGCGGTTGATCGCCGACGAGGACGGCTGGCGGCATCTGCCGGAGGACATGCGCGAGTG
>JANNVY010000271.1:0-3751 GCA_031408375.1 Pseudomonadota bacterium
CCATCGCCGTCGGCGTCACCGTCTCCGGCGCCCTCACGGGCTGCTCGGTGGCGTCGGAAACGCCGCAGGGCAGGGGCTTCGGCTCTGCCGCCCTGCGCCTGTCGAAATACTTCAGGATGAGCCCGCGCACGGTCGACGGCCGGCCGGTCGAGGGCGCCATGGTCAGCGTCCCCATCACCTTCGCGGTGAGCTGACCCTCAAGGCGCATCAGGCCGGATCGAAACGGTCCGGCCTGAACGCCTCCGCCTCCGGCGGCGAAGCCTCGCCCGTGATCGCGGCCACCACCACGTCCGCTACCAGCGGCGCCAACAGCCAGCCGTTGCGCCGCGGCGCCAGGGCCGAGAATACGCCCGGCGCTCTCGTCGCGCCCGCCAGTGGCAGGCCATCAGGCGCCGCGCCCCGCACCCCGGCCCAGGCTCTCTGCACGGTCGCTCCCTCAAGAGCGGGGACCAGCGCCGCGGCAGCCGCCCTCAGCTGCTCGACCACCGCCGGATCGACCTCCAGGTCCTGCCGCCCCGGCTCCATCGTCGCCCCGGCGATGACTCCACCAGGGCAGGGCAGAAGATAGACCCCTGGCCCGCGAGTCATCCGTTGGACCGCTGCTGTTCCCTCGCCGTCCAGGGCGATGATCTGGCCCTTCACCGGCGTGACCAGTCGGCCCAATCCCTCCAGGCCCTCGACCCGCACCGCCCCCGCCGACCACCCCGCAGCCAGCACCACCGCGTCGGCCTCAAGGCGCTCGCCGCCCGCTGTCACCACCGGACCGGACGACCCGGCGTCGATCCGCTCGACCCGTCCGGCGATCACGGCGCCTTCGGCAAGCGCCGCCGCCAGACGCGCCAGCGCCGCGCCAACAACCACCCGTGCCTCTCCGGGAATATGCAGGCGATCGTCCTTGCGCTCGAACGGGAATCCATAAGCCTGCAAACGCGCGGCGAGCGGGTCGCACGGCCCCAGCCAGTCGGCGCCTTCCACCAGCAGGTCGATTTCCGCCCCCTGCGCAAACGCCGGCCACTGAGCCGCTGCCGACCGATAAAGCGCCGCGCGTTCGACCCCGCAGTCCTCCAGCGCAGCCTCCATGGCCGGGGCGATCATGCCCGCCGCCGCCGCAGAGGCGTTGCCCGCGCCCAGATCGGGGTCGATCACCTGGACGACCGCGCCGCGCCGGACCAGGGCTTCAGCCGTGGCCAAGCCCAGCACGCCTGCGCCGACGACAATGATCCTGATCCCTGCGAGGCGGGCCCTGCGGTCGCTCATGGGATCGCAATAGGCTGACGCGGCCAATCAGTTCAACCGCCGCCCAGACGCGAAAAAGGCCCTCGGCCGGAGCCGGGGGCCTGATATCGACGGCGCCGGGCCGTCCTAACCGATCGCGTTGGCTTCGAAGGACGTGGTCCTGGGCTCGGGCAAGCCGTTGGCCTTGTAGGCGGCGATGAGCTCGGCCTTGCGGGCCGCCATCGCGACCCCCAGGGCCTCGACGTCGACGCCGGCCTTCCGCGCTTGGGAGAACATCCCCTAGACCCGTTTCTCCTCTTCTTCGACGTGGTGCTCGATCATCTCCGACAGCACCTTGACCTTGGCGTCGTAGAATTCGTCGCCCGGGCTGCCGGCCTCGATTTCCGAGATAAGCACCTTGGCGCCGTCGTGCTCGACATAGGCTTCCTTCAACAGGGCCTCCTCCACGGCGCCTTCACAGGCGGGGTAGAAGATCTCCTCCTCGATCTCGGTATGGACGGTCAGTTCCGGGCAGATCTGCTCGGCCAGCTCGCGCTTGCGCGGCGAAGCGCTGGTCTTCTCGAACTGGGCGAACAGGTCGCCGACCTTGCGGTGGTCGGCCTTGAGCAGGCCGATGGCGTCGGGGGCTTGGTCTCGGGGCATGGCGCGTTCTCCATTGTGGTCCGGTCAAGAGTGGCCTGGCGGCCTGCGGTTCCATCGTCAGCAGGGCGGAACGGTTCGATGTCGCGTCCGTTGAGGCTGTGACACAGGAGCCCCCCAATGACTGAAACCCGCACCGATGCCGACAATGTCACCGTCACCGAGAACGACACCTTGACCCGCGACCCCGCCACCGGTGAGGCGGTTCACACCGTCGAGCGGACCGTCGTGCGCCGGGACAGCTCCAACTGGGGTCTGTGGGTCGCCGGCATCGCCGTCTTCGGCGCCGTGCTGGTGCTGGCCCTCGTCCTGCTCGGCCGCAACAACGATCCGACCGCCGACCAGGTTCTCGCCGCCCAGGTCGAGGCCGAGGCTGCGCGCGTGCAGGCCGACCAGTCCATTCAGGACGCCAACGCCGCGCGCATCGACGCCACCGTCACCGCGCTGAACGCCAACAGCCAGGTCGCCAATAGCCAGGCGGCCAACCAGGCCGCCAGCAACGCTGCCGCCGCCAGCGCTTCGGCCGCCGAAGCCGCCGCCGCCCGGGCCTCCGCCGCCGCTGAAGCCGCCAGCACCCCCCAGGCGACTAATCCGGCTGACTCCGGGGATACGTCCGAGGCCTATCCGCCCCGGCAGTAGCGCACGCCTCACGCGCCACCCCCGCCCGCCCCCAACCCTCGCGGCCCCAGGCGCGGGCCTGGGCTTCCGCCGAGAGGAACACCGACATCGCGTCGCGTTCAGGCGCCGTGGCGGGCTCGATGATGCCGCCAGCGACCGGTGGCTCAGGATCGGGCGGCGCCGTTACGCGTGGATCGCAGGCCTGTGGCGTCGCGGCGATCTCAGCTGGCGGGAGTGAGCGCGTCGCGCAGGCGCTCGACAGGGACAAGGCCGCGAACAGGGCAACCCTTGGCGTCATGGGGGACCTCCTGACTGGTGATAGACTGGATGGCGCGCGCGGATCGCTGCGCGGTGAGGATGCGGGCTTGGCAGGACCGGGCGGCTGCATCGGCCGCCGCCTTCGCCGCCGCCGTTTCGCGGGCTCTCAGGGTCTCGGACTGGACGAACGACGACCGCCAGCGTCCCGCCGCGCGCTCCCAGGTGTTGCGTTCGCCCTGCAGGCGCTCGGCCCGGGTCGTCTGCACCGCCTTGCCCAGCAGGGCGGCGGCCAGACACACCGCCAGTACAACGCTCAGCGCTGCGGCGACCGGCCCCGCGATCCGCGAGGTCAGGGCCGACCAGACAAGCGCGCCGGTCATGGATAGGCCCCGCGCGGCAACTCGAAGTGCGGACCGTCGCGGAAGCTCCGCCAGTCCCCGCCCCAGATGATCGGCAGGCCGAGATCGTCGGCGGCCGCCTTCACCGCCTGCGCCAGCCGCGAATACAGCGGCCAGTCCCAGCGCACGCGCCCGTCGACCTTGGCCGCCAGATCGACCGCGTGGCCGGTCAGGTGGCGCGAATTCAGGGTGCGCGAGGCCCCGGTGGCCACCAGCCGGCGCTGGCGCTCCAGCGTACGCAGCCCCTCGGTGACGGTGAAATCGACCGGCGCGGTTTCGGCGGTGCGGCGGATGATCCGCGCCAAGTCAGGATGGATTCCGGATAGGCCTCTTTCGGCCCTGGCGTCGAGCTTCATGGCGTTTCCTCGTGTTGGTTGGGGCCGCCCGCGAACAGGACGGCCGGGTTCACGTTTGATCCGTGGCCGGCGGATCGCCCTCGCCGGAGACCTCGAACTCGATGGCGGCGCTCTTGGCGCGGAGGCGCGGCGGCGGGCGGCGTTGGTAGAAGAGCGTCCCCAGGCCGATCAGGACCAGCGCGCCGATCAACGCCCAGCCCAGGATCGTCAGCCGCTGAGGCTCGGTCGCCTTCGCCCAGGGCCAGG
>JANNVY010000272.1:0-7516 GCA_031408375.1 Pseudomonadota bacterium
AGAACCGCTCCAATTTGTCTGTGAAGATCAGGATGGACAGTCCGCGCGTATTGCCCAGTATCTTCTTGCGCTCTGGCGCGGCCGTCAGGGTTGTGTCGGTCACGTCGGAATCTCCTCAGCTCGAACAGGCAAGGGAGCGGAATGTGCGGCCCGATGCAAGCGCTCTGGCTACAGCCCCGCCATGTCGATGACGAAGCGGTAGCGCACGTCGCTCTTCTCGATGCGCGCCCAGGCCTCGTTGATTTGGTCGGGTCCGATCACTTCGATGTCCGAGGCGATGCCGTGCTCGGCGCAGAAGTCGAGCATCTCCTGGGTCTCGCGGATGCCGCCGATGGGCGAACCGGCCAGGCGACGGCGGCGCGACAGCAGGGCCAGCGAATAAACCGGCAGGGGCTCGGCGGCGAGGCCCAGCATCACCATCGTCCCGTCACGGCCCAGCAACTGGATCAGGCGGTTCACGTCGGCCGGCGCCGAGACCGTATTGATGATCAGGTCGAACCGCATCACCGCGGCCTTCATCGCCTCGGCGTCGGTGGTGATCAGGAAGTCGTGCGCCCCCATGGCCAGGGCGTCAGCCTTCTTGCGGTCCGACGTCGACAGCACCGTGACCTCGGCCCCGAGCGCGACGGCCAGCTTGACCGCCATGTGTCCGAGTCCGCCCAGGCCCACGACGCCGACCTTCTTGCCGGGCCCCGCCTCCCAGGTCTTCAGCGGTGACCAGGTGGTGATGCCCGCGCATAGCAGCGGCGCGGCCTCCGCCATGGACAGGGCGTCAGGGATGCGCAGGACGAAATGCTCGTCGACGACGATCTTGTCGGAATAGCCGCCCATGGTCGGGCGCCCCGCCTTGTCGGTCCCGCCGTAGGTGCCGACCATGTTGTTGCAGAACTGCTCCTCGCCGCGCTGGCACTCCGAGCAGGTGCGATCGGAATCGACCATGCAGCCGACGCCGACGCGGTCGCCGACCTTGTGCTGGGTGACCTCCGCGCCAACCGAGGCGACGACGCCGACGATCTCGTGGCCGGGTACGAACGGGTACTTCGTGCGCCCCAGCTCATTTTTTCCGATGTGCAGGTCCGAGTGGCAGATGCCGCAGAACTGAATGTCGATGACGACATCCTTTGGACCCGGATCGAGACGCTCGATGGCGATGGCGCCCAGAGGACCCGAGGAGTCGGGGCAGGCGATGGCCTTGGCGGAGATCATTTCAGTTTTCCAATCAGGGCCTGGGCGGCGGCCGGGTTGCGCACCTTGGCGCCCGAGATGAAGTAGACATAGGCGTCGCCGCGCCGGGCCCAGCCTTGGGCCTGTTTGGCGTAAGCGTCGAGGTCCGCGGGCGTGACCCCGGCCTCAAGGTCCTCGCGCGACGACATCACCCGGGCATAGGCGAAGTCGGCGGTGGCCTCGTCGATCTCGGGAAAGTCGTCGTCCAGAGCATAGACGATGGCGCAGTTGTACGTGCTTGCGAGGTCGTAGAATTGCTGCGTCTGGAAGGTCGGATTGCGGACCTCCAAAGCGTGCCGCAACGGCCTGCCCTCGACCTCCCTGGGGAGTAGCTTGAGGAAACCATCGAAGTCTTCGGGGTCGAACTTTTTGGTGGCCATGAACTGCCAGTTGATCAGCCCCAGCTTGTCGCCAAGCGCCCCCAGCCCCTGCTCGACGAACTTGGTCATCGACTCCTTCGACTTGTCGTCGGAGAGCACCTTGCGGTTGGTGCAGAAGCGCGAGGCCTTCACCGCGAAACGGAAGCCTTCGGGCGTCTCGTCGCGCCACTTCTCCCAGCTGTCGCGCTTGAAGGTCGAATAGTAGGTGCCGTTGATCTCGATGGAGGTGACGGCGCGCGAGGCGAACTCGAGCTCGCGCTTCTGGGCCAGGCCGTCCGGGTAGAAGGGGCCGCGCCACGGCTCGAAGGTCCAGCCCCCAATGCCGACGTAGATCCGGCCCATTCGCAACCTCCACCCAGAAGGTCACCAGATAGGGTGGCGGTCGCCGGGCGTCACCCCGGTCCTTGCGGTTTGCCGACCATTGCGACCTCCACGCCGGTCCCGAAGACGATCAGCATGAATCCGCCGGAGATCAGGGACAGGTCGCCGCCGTTGAGGAAGCCCTCGGACATCGCGCCATGAATAGATGTCGGCAGAGCTCGCTGGACGCGCCTCGGCAGCGTTGCCCGAACGACCTGGCGATCGTTCCTGACGCCTTATTCCGACTCTGGCTCGTCGGTGGCCTCTTCTTCATAAGCGTCGGCCGAAGGTTCGTCGTCAGACGGCTCTGAAGCGGCGGGCTCTTCGTCCCATGCGGGATCAACCGCTTCCTCTTCGGTAGCGGACTGGTCCGTCGCCTCGCTTTCAGACTCGGTACGAAGCGTGCCCGCCTGCGTGGCGGGCAGCGGGTTCACCTGGCCCAGGGCTCCTCCGGCGAGGGCCGCCCCGCCGAGCGCCGTCATCGCGAGCGTGACCGTGAGACCCAATGCGGCCAGGGCGTATTTCGGCAAACGTGAGGCCAATAGGAATACTCCGGTTCGCGAACGCCAAAGAGGCCAGACCGGCCGAGGGGTCGCTTCGTCAGGTCAGGGTGAGTGTCTGCAAATGGCGAGTCAAGCTGACCGGCATGCTCGATGTGGAGGACAGCGTCCGCAGTGAAGGTCAGCGCCTTGTTCTGCCAACGCCCCCGAGCCCGTCCCTTGGGATGACCGCAAGCCCCTCCCACCAACGTCTGGGTGGTCACCCTCCCCCGCGCTGCGGGAGGAGGAGAAACGATCAGTGCGGTGCTTGCGGTTTCCCGACCTTGGCGACCTCCACGCCGGTCCCGAAGACGATCAGCATGAAGCCGCCCGAGATCAGGGACAGGTCGCCGCCGTTGAGGAAGCCCGACGCGATCATCAGGAGGCCGGCGATGGCCAGCCCCATGGCGCCCAGTCGTAGGCGGGCGCGGCCCTTCTCGGACTTGGCTGCGGCGCCCGAGATGACGGCGACGAAGGCGACGAGGACCATCAAGCCGATGGCGATCTGGGCGATCTGGTTGAAGGTGAATTCCATGATTTCAGCTCCGATTGAACGAATGTTCGTGGGGATGGTCCAGGGGTCTGCGCCTAGCGTCCGGTCCGGCGCAGGCCGATCCAGAAACTGGAGAAGAGATAGACGGTCATGAGGATGACCACGCCGGTCCAGGCGGTGATCTGCGGCGCCAGGCCCATGCGTTCAGCGGCGGCCCACAGGAACAGGGCGCCCTGCAGGCCCCAGAAGCACAGCGCGCTGGCCTCCATGCTCATGCGGCGGTTGAAGCCGTCGCTGGCGCGCCAGACAGCAATGTTGAGAAGGGTCTGGATCACGAACACCGCGGCCAGTCCTGCATAGGCGTAGTCCATCGGCCAGGCCCCTTCGGCCAGCATCGGCGGTGCCGCCAGCAAGGCGCCGGCCAGGAACACCACCACGCCCTGGAGCCGCATCAGACCCAGTTCCGAGCCGGACATCGAGGCGCGGTCGCCGGCTTCCGGATCCAGCGCCCGGGCCAGGGCGCGGCGATCCAACGTGGTGAGGAGCATGGTCACTCCAGCCATCATCAGCAGGGCGGCGACCACGACGGCGCCCACATCGGTGGGCTCGAAGGTCGGCTGGGTCTTCACCCACTTCGCGAGCGGCAGGACGATGACGGCCGCGGCTGCGGCGCCGGCCAGCATCTTGAAGGCGGCCGAGTTTAGGAAACCGCCGGCCTGTGCGTCGGTCTTGGACATTACGGATTCTCCGGGTTGGCGCGCGGGCCGCGCTCGTCGTCAAAGATGGACTCAATGGGCTGGTCGAAGAGGCGGGCGATCTTGAAGGCGAGGTCGAGGCCGGGGTCGTACTTGCCGGTCTCCACCGCGTTGACGGCCTGGCGCGACACGGCCAGCCGCTGGGCCAGTTCGCCCTGGCTCCAGCCCTGTTCGGCGCGCAAGACGCGAAGGCGGTTTTTCATGGTCGTCCTCACAGGCGCCACAAAAGGCGACACACTGTAAGGGTAACCTGACAGATCGCGGCGAGCCTGTCAATAAAACCTGACAGACTGTCGCCTATTATGGCTTCGAAGGCTGAGCGTCCGGCTGCCGGGCAAGGCCCGCGAGCAGGCCAATTCCCAGCCAGGCCCCGACGATCGGGCTCATTCCGATGCCGATGAAGGGCACCGGGAAGGCGCCCCACAGGGGCATGGCGGCCCACAGCACCAGCAGGATGCCGAGGGCTGAGCCAGCATGCCGCGCAAGCCTGCCGCGGGGCGCGTAGCCGGGAACGGCCGCGACCCCGATCGGCAGCAGCGCCGCCGCGGCCCCGGCGACGGGCGACCAGGCGAAGGCGAGGCGCACGATTCCCTCGACCTCAGGCACGGACTCGAGCGGGTCCGGCCGCAGCCACGCGGCGACGGCCAGGGCCAGGGCGATCCCCGCCACGACCAGCTGCGCGCGGCGCACGCGCAGGGCCGTCCAGGCGGCGACGATGACAGCGCCACCAAGGGCCGTCGCCTGCGACGCATCTGGCTGGGCCACCAGGATCGCCTGCGCTGCCAGCGCCAACCCCCACGGCCACCACCGCCCCGCCTGATCAGCCACCAGCGCGACCGCCGCCGCCGGCAGCACCAGCATGGCGGCGTTGGCGTGGATTGGGCCCAGATCGATCCAGCGATGCACGCCCTGCTGGGCCGCGAACAGGAAGCTCGCCGCCAGCGTGACGGGCGCCGCCCACAGGGCCAACCTCAGCATGCCGGGCCGATAGCCTGCAGACAGGCCGATGGCCGCCAGGGCCCCGACGCCCCAGGCCACCAGGTTGCGAACCCACGACCCTGTCGGCACGCCGTTCGCCGCGCAAATCCACGCACCCAGCGCCACCGCGGCGAGCGACACGACGCCGAACGACATCAGCAGGCGCGTCGAGGGACCCGGCGCCACGCTCATGTCCCGGTCAGGTCCAGCGCCATGAACACCGACCCGCCGACGGGCGTGTCGTAATAGGGATCGATGGAGACGAAGCCGGCCTCACGATACATCGCCTGGGCGGTGGTCATGGACGGCAGGGTGTCCAGCCGCATCTCGCGATAGCCGATCCGCCGGGCCTCCCTGATGACCGCCTGCATCAGGGCCTTGCCGAGGCCCGAGCCCCTCCCCGCCGGCGCTACGTAGAGGCGCTTCATCTCACACGCCCCGTCCGGCTCGACGGGGCGTAGAGCGACGCAGCCGACCGCCTCACCATCCGTCGTCACGGCAATGAACAGGGCTCCGTGCGGCGGCGCATACTTGCCCGGCAGGCTCGCGACCTCTGCCTCAAAGCCCTGGAAGCAGAGGTCGGTGTCGAGGGAAGCCTCATAGGCACGGAAGAGTCGGGCGGCGTCATCGAGGCCAGCTCGTGGGCAGACCGGATGGATGATCGGTCTCGACGACATTGACCTCTCCTAGTGGAGGGATGCGCTTCCCCAAGTGTATCCCGGTTCGAACGGCGCGCCCGGAAACTCCAGGGCGTAATGCACCCGGATGTCATGACACGAGCCGCGCAATCCATTGCGATAGACTGCCGGACGCACCCGAGATCCCGCGTCGCCGCCCAGCCACGCTGCCGCGGGCTCGACGGCCAGGTCGGGGGTCAAGTCCGGGCCAGCTAGGCTGAAAGATCCTGCATAGACGACCTCACCCGCATTCACGTCGAAGCCCGGGCTCCCTAGGCAGTAATCGACAAAGCCGGACGCCGCGAAGCGCCAGGTTCCCGGCGGCACGGCTAGCAGAAACCAGTTGCCTTCGCGTTTGGCGGAAAGAATTCCAATGTGGGCGCCGGCCAACTCCGGTGCGTTATCGCGGTAGGAGGGGTGATCCTCCGGGTCGGTCCCTACGCGCATGAAGGTCACGCCTGTTCCGTTGCTCATGCTGATGCCCGTGACGTGCACGACGATAATGCCCGAGCCCGCCGGCGCCGTAGCCGCGGCGTCGGGCTTGGTCGCAACCTTTGGCCACTGGCGGTCCAATCTGGGCTGCTCGGGGAAGGGGAACGTCGGCAGCGGCTCAGGTGAGGTCGCCGACAGCAGCCTGACGCTGAGCATCTGCGGGCCAGGCGCACGGGGCCGCGACGCGGTGTGATAGGCACCCGGGTGCAGGGCCTCGTTGCCCCACTGGCGAACTATGGTTCCATTGGGTCGCGCGGTGCCGACTTCGCCCGACAGCTGCTCGACCAGCGTCTGCAAGGGCGCCTCAGACAGTATCTTGCCGTCGGCTTCCGGAACTCGCACCACGCGCCAGCCGCGCACAATCATGCAGTTTTCGACGGGGACCGCGGCCAAGCCGGCAATTGGCCCCGACCAAATCAGGCCGAACATCAGACCCCTCAAGGCTGCACTCGGTCCAGTGCCTTGGGGCCTGTAGGGGTCGAGCTGCCCTGGCCACCTCGTCCACTTCACACATTCGCCCAGTTCGCGATTGTGCAGCTCCAAAGTGGCCCCGGGGCGATTGTAGAACGTATAGCCGTCGGCAATCTCGCCAATCTCGACACGGTTCACCGTCTGGGCCGCGGCAGAGCCGGCGACCAAGGCCGCGGCTAACGACAACAGAATTCCTGAACGCACTCGATCCCCCAAATCGCGAATTACTGAAGCCCAGACCTCAGTACGCGAATTCCTCGTACACCCGCGTCACGTCGCCCTGCCAGCGGCCGTGGTAGAGCGCCAGCAGGCGCTCGGCCGGCGTGATGCCGCTCTCGGCGATTTCTTCCAGTTCGGACAGGTAGCCAGTCTCATCGACCATGCCGCCTGAGAACCGCTGGCGGCGGCGCAGGCCGTGGCGGGCGATGTCGAGGAGTTCTTCGGCGACCTGCTGGATCGGGCGGCCGGCGACGGTTCCCTTGAGGCCGGTCTTCGCCACGTCGACGCGCAGTTTCGCGCGGTCTTCCAGCGTCCAGTGCTTGCAGAGATCCCACGCCCCGGCCAGGGCGTCGCCGTCGTAGAGGATACCCGCCCACATGGCCTGCAGGGCGCAGATGCGGCTCCACGGCCCGCCGTCGGCGCCGCGCATCTCGAGGTATTTCTTGAGCCGCACCTCAGGGAAGATGGTGGTGGTGTGGTCGGCCCAGTCCTTGATGGACGGCTTCTCGCCGGGCAGTTCGTCCAGCTTGCCGTCCATGAACTTGCGGAATGAACACCCTGAAAGATCGAGATATTTTCCGTCGCGCTTGGCAAAATACATCGGCACGTCCAGCGCGTAGTCCACGTAGCGCTCGAAGCCGAAGCCGTCCTCGAAGACGAACCCCAGCATGCCGGTGCGATCGGCGTCCGTGTCGGTCCAGACATTGGCGCGCGCAGACAGGAATCCGTTCGGCTTGCCTTCGGTGAAGGGCGAGTTGGCGAACAGGGCCGTGGCGATCGGCTGCAGGGCCAGGGACGTGCGGAACTTGGCCACCATGTCGGCCTCGGACTCGAAGTCGAGGTTGGACTGGATGGTGTTGGTGCGCAGCATCATGTCGAGGCCAAGCCCGCCGACCTTGGGCATGTAGGCGCGCATGATGTCGTAGCG
>JANNVY010000273.1:0-2020 GCA_031408375.1 Pseudomonadota bacterium
CGGGCGAACGGTCGGCGCGGGCGTCCTCGTCGCGGAAGCAGGGCGCGATCTGGAAGTAGCGGTCAAAGCCCGAGACCATCAGCAGCTGCTTGAACTGCTGGGGCGCCTGGGGCAGCGCGTAGAACTTGGACGGATGCAGGCGCGAGGGCACCAGGAAGTCGCGCGCGCCTTCGGGCGAGGACGCCGTCAGGATGGGCGTCTGGAACTCCATGAAGCCCTGATCGGTCATGCGCCGGCGGATCGAGGAGATCACGTTCGAGCGCAGGACGATGTTCCTGTGCAGGGTGTCGCGGCGCAGGTCCAGGAAGCGATACTTGAGGCGCAGCTCCTCGGGATAGTCGGGCTCGCCGAAGACCGGCACGGGGAGTTCCTCGGCGTTGCCCAGGACCTCGATGGCGGTGACCCGAACCTCGACGCCGCCGGTGGGCAGGTTGGCGTTCTTGGTCTCGGCCGTGCGCTCGACCACGTCGCCGTCGATGCGGATGACGCTCTCGGCGCGCAGGCGCTCGACCACGTCGAAGCCCGGCGTCTCGGGGTGCAGCACCAACTGGGTCAGGCCGTAGTGGTCGCGCAGGTCGACGAACAGCAGGCCGCCGTGGTCGCGCTTGCGGTGGATCCAGCCGGACAGACGCACCGAGGAACCGGCGTCGGAGGGGCGCAGGGCGCCGCAGGTGTGTGAGCGATAGGCGTGCATGGGGACGAGCTTCTTTGGCGGTATTTCAGGGTCGCGGGAGGGCGGAAAAATCGAGGCCGGAAGGGCGCATGCGAGGCCCGGAAAGTCAAGGCAGGGGCGGGTTTGGAGGTGACGTGGGAAGGGAGAGGTGGGGAACGGCGGATGCGCTCCTTATCTTATTGTTTTTATTATTGTTATTGCGATATCACCCCTGACAACCCCAGACATCTTCCTTCCAATGTCATCCCGGAAGCCGCGCAGCGGCTATCCGGGACCTCCCGCACCCAAACCGCGGCGCAAGCATGCGGGCCTGACATGAGGTCCCGGATCGATCCCCGGATCAGGTCCGGGGCTCGTCCGGGATGACAGTGTTGGGGGGATCACCCGGGGCTTGACGCCACAGGCCGGATCAAGCGTCAATTTCCCCATAGCCGAAATTGCGAGTTGCGATGACCGAACCCCAGATCACGGGCGCGGCGGAGCCGTGCGTGCGCCCTCCCCCGCCCCCCGGCCGCCGATTCCAGCCCGGCCGATCCGGCAATCCGAAGGGCGGACCCAAGCGCCCCGAACCGCGCACCGCCGACGTCGAGTGGCTGTTCAACCGCAGCGTCGAGGTCGAGCTGGACGGCAAGCCGGAGCGGCTGCCGCTGGCCCGGGCCCTGCTCAAGATCATGATGGACAAGGCGCTGGGCGGCGACCTGAAGGTGGCGTCCGAACTGCTGGCGCTGCACGGCAAGTCCGAAGAGACCCGAGCCGCCGAGGCCGCCGCCCGGGCGAAGAAGGCCGCCGAGGCGCGCGACCGGCGCGAGGAACGCGAGATGTGGGAGGCGGAAAACGCGCCGCTGGCGCCGCCGGTCTTCGCCAAGGGCGACATCTCCGGATCCCTTGAGCGGCTTGGTGTCACGACCTGGGAGAACCGCGACCGCGCCATCAGCCGCTGGGCCTACGACCTGCTGGTCTCCGCCGCGCACACGCGGTGGGAAGCGCTGGACGAGAAGGAACGCAGGGAGGTGTTGCGGGCGGTGGAGGACCTGCCGGAGGGTGGGCCTTGATCCGGGGACAGACACTCCCCGCGAGGGCGGCGGCGGTCCTGTATCTGACGGTGCGGGGAGTGTCTGTCCCCAGGGGGCGCGCCAAAACCACAAACACAAGTGACCGCATCTGACAGTTGTCGTCACTTGTGATTACTATTTACGCCACATCTGCAATTCCACACTTTGTGTCTATAGCGTGACCATTTCTGACTAACTGAACACATCATCTCCTGCAGTATTGTAGCGACACAATACTGACGCCTAACGTGAGCCGACGTGGGGGTTGGGCCGATGTTCGGCCGGGGCCCGCGTT
>JANNVY010000274.1:0-4401 GCA_031408375.1 Pseudomonadota bacterium
CCACGGCCGCCAGGATCCCCGTGGTCAGGGCCGCGGCCAGGATGACAAGCAACGGGTTGATGCGCAGGACGAACCCTGCCACCACCACCGCGATCCCCAGAAGCACCAGCATGCATGTCCCTCCCCAAGGACCGTCGAAAGACGCGGGGGAGATTTACGCGGAATGGGGGCGGTGGCTAGGCCCTCCCGAACCCGCCGCCGCCCGGCGTTTCTATGACGAACACGTCGCCGGCCGCCATCTGGCGCTGGTCGGTGGCGGTGAGAATCTCGACCGAGCCGTCCGCCCGCTCGACCCGGTTCTCCCCCAGCTTACCGTCCTCGCCGTCTTCCAGCCCGCGCGGCGAGACGCGGCGACGGTTGGACAGGATCGCGGCGGTCATGGGCTCGAGGAAGCGCACACGCCGCACCACCCCGTCGCCGCCCTGCCCGGCGCCCGCCCCGCCCGATCCGTGTCGAATCGAGAAGGCTTCCAGCAGCACCGGGAACCGCGTCTCCAGCACCTCCGGGTCAGTGAGCCGCGAGTTGGTCATGTGGGTCTGGACCGCGCTGGCGCCATCGAACCCCGGACCGGCCCCCGCTCCGCCGGCGATAGTCTCGTAGTACTGCCGGGTCGCATCGCCGAAGGTGAAGTTGTTCATCGTGCCCTGCGATCCGGCAAGCGCGCCCAGCGCGCCGTAGAGCGCATCGACCACCACCTGGCTGGTCTCGACGTTGCCTGCGACCACGGCCGCCGGGAAGTGTGGATTCAACATTGATCCATCCGGCACGATGATCTCGATGGGCTTGAGGCAGCCCTCGTTCAGCGGGATTTCGTCGTCGACCAGAGTGCGGAAGACGTAGAGCACCGCGGCCCTTGTGATCGACAGGGGGGCGTTGAAGTTGGAGTCGAGCTGGGCGCTGGTGCCGGTGAAGTCGATCACCGCCGAGCGGGCTTCGCGGTTCACTCGGATGGCGACCTTCACCGCCGCGCCGCCGTCGGTCTCGCAGGCGAACTCGCCGTCGGTCAGCTTGCCGATAACGCGGCGGACCTGTTCCTCGGCATTGGCCTGAACGTGCGTCATGTAGGCCTCGACCACCTCGCGTCCGAACTCGTCGACCATGCGGGTCAGCTCCTCGGCGCCGCGCACGCAGGCCGCCGCCTGGGCCTTCAGGTCTGCCAGGTTCTGGTCGATGTTGCGCGCCGGCCAGTCGCCGCTAGCGAGCAAGGTCCGCGTCTCGGCCTCGCACAGCCGCCCCTCATCGATCAGAAGGAAGTCGTCGATCAGCACGCCCTCCTCCATCACGGTTTTCGAATCCGGTGGCATGGAGCCCGGCGTGATGCCGCCGATATCGGCGTGGTGCCCGCGCGCCGCGACGTAGAAGGCGGGCTCCGTGGGGTCGTCGAGGAACACGGGCGTGATCACCGTGATGTCGGGCAGGTGGGTGCCGCCGTTATAAGGCGCGTTGAGCATGTAGGCGTCGCCGGGCAGCATGCCCCGCCCGTCGCGTTTGCCGCCGCGCGAGCGGACCACGGCGCGGATCGATTCCCCCATGGAGCCAAGGTGCACCGGGATGTGAGGGGCGTTGGCGATCAGGCCGCCGCCCGCGTCGAACAGGGCGCAGCTGAAGTCCAGCCGCTCCTTGATGTTGACCGAGTAGGCGGTGTTCTGCAGCGCCTGACCCATCTGTTCGGCGACGGCCATGAAGCGCGAATTGAACACCTCCAGCAGCACTGGATCGGCGTCGGTCCCGGCCGCGCGGCGCCTGGGCAGGGGGGTGGTGCGGGTCAGGATCAGGTTGTCGTAGTCGTCCACCTTCGCGGTCCAGCCGGGCTCGACCACGGTGGTGGCGGTGGCTTCAGTGATGATGGCCGGGCCGGGCGTCTCGGACCCGCGGCGGAGCCCGTCGCGGGCGAAAACGGGCGCCTTCAGGTCCTGCCGGGCCATGCGCACGGGCACAGGCGTGGGCTCGGGCGCAACAACTCCTTTTTCGGGATCGCCAGCCCCGCTGGCGGTCGCACTAACCACCGAGCCCGCGGGCTTGCCCACCACTTCGACGGAGAGGGCCTCGACCACCAGCGGCTTGTCCGCGGCGATGAAGCCGAAGCGGCGGCGGTGGCTCTCCTCGAAGGCGGCCTGGACGGCGTCCGGCGTCCCCAGCTCGACCTCCAGCGCCGCATCCGTGCCCGCGTATTTGACCTGCGCCCGCCTCTGCGCTTCGACAGCGACGACCGGTACGTCCTGGGCCTCCAGCGCGGCGCGGCCGGCGGCCTCCAGCCGGTCGGCGACGGCGGCGAAATCGGCGCCGCCCTGAAGCGGCTGCTCGACAGTCTCCTCGCGGACGACCCGCAGGTCGGCCAGGCCCATGCCATAGGCCGACAGCACCCCGGCCAGGGGGTGGATCATCACCCGGGTCATGCCCAGCGCGTCGGCCACCAGGCAGGCGTGCTGCCCTCCCGCCCCGCCGAAACAGGCCAGGACGTAGCGACCCAAGTCGTAGCCGCGCTGGATCGAGATCTGTTTGATGGCGCGCGCCATGTTCTCGACCGCGACGGTGACGAAGCCTTCGGCCAATTCCGGGCCCGTGACCTCGCGGCCGGTGGCGGCCTTCACGGCGGCGGCGACCCCGGCGAAGCGCTCGGCCACGGCGGCTGCGTCGAGCGGCTCGTCGCCGCCCGGCCCGAATACGGCGGGGAACAGCTCGGGCCGGACTTTGCCCAGCATGACGTTGCAGTCGGTGATGGTCAGGGGGCCGCCGCGCCGGTAGCAGGCCGGGCCCGGAACCGCGCCAGCCGAATGGGGCCCCACGCGTAGGCGCGCCCCGTCGAAGCTGCATATCGACCCGCCGCCCGCCGCCACGGTGTGGATGTCCATCATGGGCGCCCGCAGGCGCACGCCCGCCACCACCGTCTCGTAGGAACGCTCGTAGGTCCCGGCGTAGTGGCTGACGTCGGTCGAGGTGCCGCCCATGTCGAAGCCGATGACCCGCTGAAAGCCCGCCTGCTGCGCCGTCGCCGCCATGCCGACGATGCCGCCCGCCGGACCCGACAGGACCGCGTCCTTGCCCCGGAGGCCGCGCGCATCGGTCAGGCCGCCGTTCGACTGCATGAACAGCAGGTGGCCGCTGTCGCCCAGTGCTTCTGACACCCGGTCGACGTAGCGGCGCAGCACCGGCGACAGGTAGGCGTCGACCACGGCGGTGTCGCCGCGCCCGACCAGCTTGATCAGGGGCGCGACCTCGTGGCTGACCGAGACCTGGGTGAAGCCGATGGCGCGCGCGATGGCCGCCACGGCCGCCTCGTGGGCGGTGAAGCGCCAGCCGTGCATCAACACGATCGCGACCGCCCGGAAGCCGTCGTCGAAGGCGGCTTGCAGACCCGCGCGCGTCGCGGTCTCGTTCAGGGACTCCAGAACCTCGCCCTCGGCCGTGACCCGTTCCGGGATTTCGACCACCGCGCCGTAGAGCGGTTCGGGCAGGACGATCTGGCGGTCGAAGAT
The DNA here is from genome assembly GCA_031408375.1 of Pseudomonadota bacterium. Taxonomy (GTDB): domain Bacteria; phylum Pseudomonadota; class Alphaproteobacteria; order Caulobacterales; family Caulobacteraceae; genus JAEZEZ01. The sequence continues at coordinate 3,477 of JANNVY010000274.1, forward strand.
GCGCGGCCGGCTCTGCCAGCCGATGCGCAGCGCATCGCCCAGCCCCGCCGTGATCGCCAGCACCGTCGGCTCACCCTTGCGCTCCAGCAGCGCGTTGGTGGCCACGGTGGTGCCCATCTTCACCGCCGCGACCGGGGCGTCGGGCGTCCCCGCCTCTGCAAGGATCAGCCGCACCCCCTCGGTGGCGGCGTCGACGTACCGGCCGGGGTTTTCGGACAGCAGCTTGCGGACTGTCAGTTCGCCGCCGGGCGCGCGGGCGACGATGTCGGTAAAGGTCCCGCCCCGGTCGATCCAGAATTCCCAGCCTGCGCTCATGGCTTCCTCATACTGTCATCGGGCCCGATGCGCAGCGCTTTCCTCCCTTCCCCCTTGAGGGGGGAAGGGTCGGGGTTGGTGGTGTCGATCAGCGGCCGCGGGGGATGACCCCCATCCCTGCTCTTCCCCCCTGAGGGGGAAGGGTTCTAGAAAGCGGCATGACCAAAGCCGCCGCCATCACCTATTCGTCCTACCTCGCGCTCGATGACCTGCTGGACTGCCAGCGGCCGCTGTCGGGCGAGCATGACGAGATGCTGTTCGTCATCATCCACCAGACCAAGGAGCTGTGGCTCAAGCAGATCATCCACGAGGTGACGCTGGCCAAGCAGTTCATCCAGGCGGGCGACCTGCCGCCGGCCTTCAAGTGCCTGGCGCGCGTGTCGCGCATCCAGGCGGTGATGACCCACAGCTGGGACGTGCTGGCGACCATGACGCCGGCGGATTACCTGGCCTTCCGCGGGTCCCTCGGCACCAGTTCCGGTTTCCAGTCGCACCAGTTCCGCCGGCTTGAGTACCTGCTGGGCCTGAAGGACGCGAATTTCCTCAAGTTCCACGCCGAGCGGCCCGGGCCGCTCGCCGACCAGAAGGCGGCGCTGGATCAACCCAGCCT